>CAXTFF010000013.1:1549-4565 GCA_964243325.1 uncultured Sphingomonas sp. | reverse complement strand
CTTGTTCACCAGCCAGTCGATCGTGTCGTACGCGTCGGTGACGTGGTCGGTCGTGGTCCGGTTCAGCGGCCCGATCACCGGCCGCGTGACGACGTAGTCGCCCTCCGACCCGTGCTTGCCCCGGATGTCCTGGAACACGCGGATGTAGCCGTTCCGCACGAACACCTCGTCGCCCTGCGGCAGCGCGGAGAGCATGGACGGGCTGTCGGTCCGGCTCGCGCGCGCCGCCGCGTCGTAGGGCGTGCGCGTCAGCAGGATCGGCGCGTCCCGCGCTCCCTTGGGGCTGACGATGACGGTGAACAGCCTGATCCCGTCGCGCATCGGGATCATCACCTCGCGCCGGACATAGTCGCGCCGGGCGATCGGCGGCGTGAACCTGCCCGGGATGTCGCCGCCCGCGACAGTGGCCTGCCCGTCCTTGGGTGCCGGCGCCGTCTGGGCGGTCAGCAGGGTGAGGGCCGAACATAGCAGGACGAAGCGCCGCATCGATATCTCCAGGTGCGTGAAGCCGCAGGATGGCGCTAGGAAGGCGGGCGAGTCCAGCGCGAAGGGAACAGGGCGATGGGGGAACAGGCGCCGTTGATCGCGGGCGTGGAGCTGGGCGGCACGAAGTGCGTGTGCATCCTGGGCTCCGGCCCGGGCGCGGTCGAGGCGGAGGTGCGGCTGCCCACCACCAGGCCGGACGAGACGCTCGCCGCGATCGAGGCGGTGCTCGACGGCTGGAGCGGATTCGACGCGGTCGGCGTCGCCAGCTTCGGCCCCGTCTCGATCGATGCGCGGGCCCCCGACTGGGGCCGGGTGACCGTCACCACCAAACCCGGCTGGTCGGGCGCGCACATCGGCGCGCGCCTGGCCGAGCGATACGGGAAGCCGGTCGGCTTCCACACCGACGTCGTCGGCGCGGCGCTCGCCGAGGCGCGCTGGGGCGCGGCCACCGGACTGGCCGACATGGCCTACGTCACCGTCGGCACGGGGGTCGGCGCGGGGCTGGTCGCGGGCGGACGGCCCGTCGACGGCCTGACGCACGGCGAATACGGGCATCTGCGCCCCGTGCGCCTGCCCGGCGACGACTGGGTCGGGACCTGCCCTTTTCACGGCGCGTGCGTCGAGGGACTGGCGGCGGGCCCCGCCATCGCCGCGCGCGCCGGGCGGCCGGCGGAAGAGGTTCCGCACGACGACCCGCTGTGGGACGGGGTCGCCCACGCGCTCGCCCAGCTCGCCCACGCGCTGGTGCTGACGGGGGTGCCGCGCCGCATCGTCTGGGGCGGCGGGGTGATGGGGGGCGGCCGGCTCCTTCCCCGGATGCGCGCCATGCTCAAGGCGAGCCTGGGCGGCTACCTGCCCTTTCCCGAAATCGTCGACGGCGACACCTTCCTCGTCCCCGCCGCGCTCGGGGGCCGGGCCGGGCCGCTCGGCGCGATCGTGCTGGGCGAACAGGCGCTTCGTGAATCGTCGTTTACGGCCCGGTAACGTCGATCACTTACGCCGTCGGAACCGGATACAAAGGTTCCAAGGCTCCCATGCGCATTCTGATCGTCGACGACGAACCCGCGATGCACGACAGCTACCGCCGCTGCTTCGCGCCCGCCCGCGCGGACGACGGGCTGCGGGCGATGGCGAGCGAGCTGTTCGGCGGGACGCCCGAAGAGGCCGATCCGATCGACGCCTTTCAATTCGTCCATCACGTCCAGGGGCTCGACGCCGTCGCCGAAGTGGAGCGCGCGCGGGCCGAGGACCGTCCCTTCGCGGTCGCCTTCATCGACATCCGCATGCCGCCGGGCATCGACGGCCGCGAGACCGCGCGCCGCATCCGCTCGGCCGACGCGGACGTCAACCTGTGCATCGTCACCGGCTATTCCGACTTCTCGCCGCTCGAGATCACGCGCGTGGCCGGGCCCGCCGACAAGATCTTCTACATCGCCAAGCCCTTCGAGGTCCACGAGGTCCGCCAGACCGCCACCGCGCTCGCCCACCGCTGGACCGCCGACCGCGAGCTCGCCGCGGCGCGCGCGCGCCTGGCCGACCAGGTCGTCCGACTCGAGGAGCAGGGGTTGGAGCTCGCCGCCAACGAGAGCCGCGCGATCCACATCGCCACCCACGACTCGCTGACCGACGCGCCCAACCGGCTGTTCTTCGTGCGCGCGCTGACCGACCGCGCGCGGCGCGGCGGCTGTTTCGCCACAGCGATGGTCGATCTGGACCGCTTCAAGATCGTCAACGACACGCTCGGCCACCTGGCGGGCGACGCGCTGATCCGCGAGGTCTGCGCGATCCTGCAGAGCGTGGCGCCCGAAGGGGCGCTGGTCTCGCGCCTGGGCGGCGACGAGTTCGGCGTGCTGTTCGACACGCCCGGCGAACAGGCCGCGGTCATGGCGTGCGACCGCATGGTCGCCGCCTGCACCACCGGCCACGTCATCTACGGCAACTCGGTCCAGGGCGGCGCGTCCTGCGGCGTCGCCGCGGTCGAGGGGCCCGTCCACGATCCGATCGAGGTGCTGCGCCGCGCCGACCTAGCGCTCAACGACGCCAAGCGGGCGGGCAGGGGCGTCGTGCGCGCCTTCGACGACAGCATGGACGAGGGCATCCGTTTCCGCAAAGCCATCGAGTCGGGGCTGGGCCAGGCGATCGAACGCGGCGAGCTGTCCCTCGTCTATCAGCCGATAGTCGAGCGCGACCGGCTGGAGATCGCGGGGTTCGAGGCGTTGCTGCGCTGGGACACGGTCGAATACGGGCCGATCAGCCCGGCCGTCTTCATCCCGATCGCCGAGGAGTCGAACCTGATCCACGAGCTCGGCGACTGGGTGCTGACCGAGGCGCTGGGGCAGGTGAAGGCCTGGCCCGGCCGCTACGTGTCGATCAACTTCTCGCCCCGCCAGTTCCGCCGCCACAACTTCGTCGGCCATGTCGTCGAATGCGTCCAGCGCGCCGGCGTCACGCCCGCCCAGGTCCAGATCGAGATCACCGAGACCGCGATCTTCGACGACGCCGACCGCGCGGCCGACACGCTCTACCGCCT
>CAXTFF010000013.1:0-1539 GCA_964243325.1 uncultured Sphingomonas sp. | reverse complement strand
ATTCCAGCCTCTACAACATCCGCAAGTTCGCGCTCGATTGCCTCAAGATCGACAGGAGCTTCATCGACGGCATGGGCCGCGAGCGCGAGTCGGCGGCGATCGTCCATTCGATCATCCATCTCGGCCGCGCACTGGGCCTGGGCGTGATCGCCGAAGGCGTCGAGACGGAGGTGCAGGTGCAGGCGCTCCGCATGGCGGGCGCGTCGCACATCCAGGGCTTCTACCTGTCCCGACCCGTCCCGGCCGCCGTCGCCGCCGAGATGGCGGCGGCGCGCTTCATCGGCGCGGACGTGCCCGAGCAGGAGGCGGCCACGGGCACGCGCGGCTGATGCGCCCGCGCCGTTCCGCGATCGTCGCGCTGGCGCCCGCGTCCCTGGGCGCCAAGCTGATCATGATCCTGACGGGCGTGGGCGTCGCGGGGGCGCTGGGCATCGCGCTCCTGCTGCTCGCGGTCATCACGCCCAGCTTCGACACGCTGGAAGCGCGCAGCGTCGATGCGCACGTGGAGCGCACCCGCGCGGCGCTTGCCGACCACCGCGCGGGCGTCGAGAACGCGGTGCGCGATTACGGCGATTGGACGAACAGCTACGATTACATGCGCGCGCCCAGCCGGGCGTTCGAGGCGGAAAGCTTCTCGCCGCTGGCGATGAACAACCTGGGTGTGCAGGGGATGGCGTACGTCGCGCCCGGCAACCGCGTCGTGATCGCGCGCTGGCGGTCGGCGGGACGGCGCGGCCGCGGCGCGGACGCGACCGGCGCGGCGCGGTTGCGCGACCGCATCGCGGCGTTCGACCTGCCCCGCATACTCGGCGACCGCCGCTCGGCGAGCTGGTTCGCGGAGATCGACGGCCACCTCGCCGCGATCGGCGCGGCCGTGATCCGCCGCTCGGACGGCACGGGTACGCCGCGCGGCCATGTGCTGATGGCGCGCATCCTGACCCCGCGCTCCATCTCGGACGCGTTGCAGGTGGTGGCGGCGATCGACCGCGGCGCGCCCGGTCGCCTGACCGTGCCGACGCGCACGTCCATGGTGATCGCCGTGCCGATCCCCGGCGTCGACGGCCGCCCGGTCGGCGCGGCGCGCTTCGGCGTGCCGCGCGACGTGTCGCTGCTCGGGCGGCGGATGCTGCTGCTCGCCGTCGCGGGCTCGACCTTGCTCCTGCTGCTCGTGCTGATGGTGCTCCGCCGCGTGATCGACCGGCTGGTCCTCCAGCCGCTCGGCCGGGTCGAACGGCACATGCAGCATGTCCGCGCGTCGGGCTCGCTCGCCATCCTCCCCGGCGACGATCGTCCCGACGAGATCGGCTCGCTCGGGCGCAGCTTCAACGCGATGCTCAGCCAGCTGAACCCGCTGCGCGAACAGATCGAGGGGCAGAGCTTCGCGCTCGGCCGCTCCGAATCGGCCGTCGCGGTCATGCACAACGTCCGCAACGCGCTGAGCCCCGTCAGCACGATCCTGAGTCAGGGCGTTGTCCAGGCGCCTCCCACCCACCGCGCTGTCCTCGACAGAGCGCTCGGCGAACTCGCGCGCGGTGAGGC
>CAXTFF010000012.1:0-16905 GCA_964243325.1 uncultured Sphingomonas sp. | reverse complement strand
CCGCGCCGCCGTCGCCCGCGTCGTCGCTTGCCTCCGCGCGTCCGAAGGCTGATATCGCGGCCATGCGCGAGATCGTCTTCGACACCGAAACCACCGGCTTCGACTTCTCCCGGGGCGACCGGCTGGTCGAGATCGGCTGCATCGAGCTCGTCAACCGCGTCGAGACCGGGCGCAGCTTCCACGCCTACCACCATCCCGAGCGCGCCATGCCGCCCGAGGCCGCCGCGGTCCACGGGCTGACCGACGCGTTCCTGTCCGACAAGCCGCTCTTCGGCACCCGCGCCGACGAGCTGCTCGCCTTCCTGGGCGACGCGCCGCTCGTCGCGCACAACGCCACTTTCGACTTCGGCTTCCTGAACGGCGAGCTGGAGCGGTGCGGCCGTCCGCCGATCGCGCTGGACCGCATGGTCGACACGCTGCCCATGGCGCGCACCCGCCATCCAGGGGCCAAGCACACGCTCGACGCGCTCTGCTCGCGCTTCGGCATCGACCGCTCGCACCGCGTCCTCCACGGCGCGCTGCTCGACGCGCAGCTGCTCGCGCAGGTCTATGTGGAGCTGACCGGCGGCCGCCAGATCGGGCTGGGGCTCCTCGCCGACAAGCCCGCCGCGACCGCGCCGACCGTCGCCGCCGCGCCCCGCGTCGAACGCCCGGCCAGGGTTTTCGACGTGCCCGCGGGAGAACTTGCGGCCCACCGCGCGTTCATCTCCACCCTCGCCGATCCCCTCTGGGGCCCGGCGGCATAGCGACCACGATAGCAACGGAGTGAGTTCATGGAGATTCGGGTATCGGGCCATCAGGTCGATCTGGGCGACGCGCTCAAGGCGCATGTCGAGGACCGTCTCCAGGCGATCGCGACCAAGTATTTCGCCCGCGCCGTCTCGTCCAACGTGACCTTCGGCAAGGGACCGCACGACCACGGCTTCGCCTGCGACATCGTCACCCACGTGACGCGCGGGCTGGTGCTGAAGGGCCGCCACGACGCGCAGGACGCGCATCTCGCCTTCAACGGCGCGGCCGACCATATCGACAAGCAGCTCCGCCGCTACGGTCGCCGCCTGAAGGACCACCACGCCGTCGACACCGCCGGGATCACGGAGGCGGACGCGTACGACAACGCCCGCTACACGCTGTTCCAGGACGCCCGGCCCGACGAGGAGGAAGCGCCCGACGCCCCGCTCATCGTGGCCGAAACGCGCGTGGACGTGCCCGAGGCGAGCGTCGGCGACGCGGTGATGATGCTCGACCTGCGCAACACGGCCGCGCTCCTGTTCAAGAACTCGGGGACCGGTGATCACAACATGGTCTACCGGCGTGGCGACGGGACGATCGGCTGGGTCGAGCCCGGCGCGGAGCGGGGCGCGGAGCGGCAGGCGGCCACGTCCGGCTGACTCGCCCCGCGCCCGGCCGGCGGGGCGCAAGCCACGACCGACGACGCGGCTTCGCCGCGGCGCTCCCCGCCCCGGGGAGCGCCGCCCTCCTACCTCGCTTGAGTCCACCCGCGAATGTCCGACCTGAGCGACCTGTTGCGGCCCGAGGCCGTCGTTTTCGATCTGGGTGTCGGGGGCAAGAAGGCGCTGGTCCAGGCGCTGGCGGCGCTCGTCGCGCCGCAGGTCGGGATGGACGCCCGCCACGTCGCCGACCGCCTCAACGAGCGCGAGCGGCTGGGCTCGACCGGTTTCGGCCACGGGGTCGCCATCCCGCACGGCCGCCTGGACGGGCTGACGCAGATCGTCGGCGGCTTCGCGCGCCTCGCCCAGCCGGTCGAGTACCAGGCGGTCGACGACCTGCCCGTTGACCTCGTGTTCCTGTTGCTCTCGCCCGTCGACGCGGGCGCGGCCCATCTCAAGGCGCTCGCCCGGGTCTCGCGCACGCTGCGCGACCCGCGTTTCCTCGCCAAGCTGCGCGGGGCGGGCTCGCGCGACGCTCTCTATGCGCTGTTCGCGACGGACGAGGCGCGTGACGCGGCCTGAGGGCGAGGCGGCGCACCACCGCGCGCTGGAGTCGCTCTACGCCGCCGCCCCGATCAACCGGCTGTTCGACTCCACGCTCGAAATCGCGGCGGGCGGCCTCGCGCGCATCCGCTTCACGCTGGACGAGCGGCACTTCCATGCGGCGGGCGCGGTCCACGGCACCGCCTACTTCAAGATGCTCGACGATGCCGCCTTCTACGCCGCCAACAGCCTCGTCACCGACCGTTTCCTGCTGACCACCGCCTTCACGCTGCTGTTCACCCAGCCGCTGGGCGTCGGCCCGGTCGTCGCGGAGGGGCGCTGGACGAACGGCCGCCGCCGCGTCTTCAACGCCGATGCCCGTCTGCTCGACCGCCACGGCGAGGAGGTCGCGCGCGGGACCGGCACCTTCATGCGCTCGCGCATCCCGCTAGCTACGCTCCCCGGCTACCGCCTGGCGTGAACGATCGGTTGCCCGCCTCCGTGATCGCCTCCGTGCTGATCCGCCGCGTCAACGACGCGGGCGGCTTCGCGACGGTTCGCGCCAGGGGCGATGCCGGGGGAGGGGCATTCCTGCTGATCGCGACCGCGCGCGGCGGCGCGGCCCGGCTGTTCGAGCGTGGAATCGGCCCGTCGGGCGCGCCGCAGGCGATCGACTCGACTCCACCCGACGCGTCCCCGGACGCGATCGAGGAATATTGGCGCAAACGCCGTGCGCGCGATCCCGATCTGTGGGTGATCGAACTGGACATCCCGGACGCGGAACGGTTCGCCGTGGAAACGCTGTGTTGACGTTGACGCACCCGTCAACCTGAACAAAAGGAGCTTCATCGAAATCAGCGTTGTGCCGAACCCGTGTGCGATACGGTAGCGGTTACGCAGTCGGGGGGCTATCCAGGACCGGCGCGAAAGGCTTGCATCGCTCAAGCCACGCCGCCTGTCCGCGAACCAACCGCATATTTGTGACGGCCGATGACGTTCTTTCAGCGCCCCGCGACGATCGCGGCCATGACCTTCGCTCTTGGCGGGTCGATCTCCACCGCCACCAGCGCCGCCGAACTCGATCGGCCCGCGCTGTCCACGACAGCCTTCTCACCCGCCCTCAACGCGCCGGTGCAGACGCTGGTTCCCGCCGTTTTTCCGACGCTTTCCGACGCTCCCGCCGTGCCCCAGCCAGTGACCGCGCCCGCGACCTTCAGCTCGCTCGACGCCGCCGTCGCCGCCCACGCGGCGGGCGAGGCCGGCAACGAAGAGGCGCTCCGCTGCCTCGCCACCACCGTCTATTTCGAATCCAAGGGCGAACCGCTCGCCGGCCAGCTCGCCGTCGCTCACGTCGTGCTCAACCGCGCCAAGTCGGGGCGCTTCGCCTCGGACGTATGCGGTGTCGTCAAGCAGCGCGGCCAGTTCTCCTTCGTTCGCCGAGGCGTGCTGCCCGCGGTCGACGCCGCGCAACGCATGTACCGCACCGCCGAGGCGGTCGCGAAGGTCGCGCTGGCGTCGGCTTGGAAAAGCCCCGCGCCGAACGCGCTGTTTTTCAACGGCCGTAATGTCGGGCTGTCCGGTCGGTTGACCAAGGTCGCATTGATCGGAAATCACGTGTTCTACCGATAAGGCGCAGTGCGGCCTGCGCCACCCTGGCGCAGGACCCGCCCGAACCCGGCCGGCATAGCACCGCTACGACCGACGACGCGGCTCTGCCGCGGCGCTGCACCCATTGCCTTGTTCCTCGCCTGTTCCTAATCCGGCACGGGTGGTGACCAACCCGCCCCCCTCCTGCATCGACCAAGCCGACGGTGCGCTTTGCGCCGCCGACGTGGCGCGCGGCGTCACCCGCATGCTCCACCGCCACGACCTGACCGCTATGGCGGAGGTGCCTTTGGACAACGGCCGCCGCGCCGACCTGATGGCGATCGACGCGAAGGGGCGCATCGTCATCGTCGAGATCAAGGTGTCGCGCGCCGACCTGCTCGGCGATGGCAAATGGCCGGACTATCTCGGTCACTGCGACCGTTTCTATTGGGCGTTCCCCGCGGGATTCGACCTGTCCCCGCTCGCCTCCGCGACTTTCCTGCCCGGGCGAACAGGCGTGATCGTGGCCGACCAGTACGAGGCGGAGATCGTCCGCGAGGCGGCGACCGAGCCGCTCCCCGCCCACATCCGCAAGCGGTGCACGCTCGCCTTCGCACGCCGGGCGGCGCGACGGATGCTCGCGCTGACCGATCCGGAAGCCTATGCGACCTAGAGCTTGGGGCCCGACACCGCGCGCGCCTTGCGCTTGGGAGCATCCTCCAGCAGCTTGGCAAGCGCCGGATTGCGCGCATCCCGCCGGGCGTAATCGCGCGCCGACATCCCCGCGACATTGTCGGTCTGGTCCGGATCGGCGCCCGCCGCCAGCAGCAGGCGCGTCATCGCGACATCGCGGCGTTGGACCGCGCGGATCAGCGGCGTCTCGCCCCCGCCGTTGCCTAGATCGACCCGCGCCCGGCCTGCGATCAATACCGGGATCAGCCCGGCATGGCCGCCGTCGACCGCCAGCAGAAGCGGCGTGTTGCCGCGCCCGTCGCGTAGGTTCGCGTCGGCGCCCTTTTGGAGCAGGTAGCGCGTATACGGCTCGTCGCCGCGCTTGGCGACGATGTGCAATGCTCCCTCGCCGCTGCCGCTGTCGCGCGTGTTGACGATGTTCGCGCCGGGCCGGTCGAGCATCGCCAGCACGTCGTTGCCCTTGGCGTCCTTGATCGCCTGGAGGAATTTGTAGCTTTCCGACTGCTGCTGCGCACCGACCGGAGCGGCGAGCGCGAGCAGGAGAAGGGCTGGAAGGACGGCTCTTGGCGACATCGCGCGGGACCCCAGATAGGTTCGGCCGAACAGGCGGCTTGCTCCTGCGCCGCTAACAGAACAAGGCTGGCCGCGTCATGAACATTCGCTCGTCCCACGCGGCCGTCGGCCTGGCGCTGTTGCTCGCCGGCTGCGGCGCCGCAAGCCCACCCGCGCAGCCGCCTCTGGCGGGCGCCAGGATCGGCGGCCCCTTCGCGCTGACCGACGAGGACGGCCGCGCGCGTACCGACCGCGACTTTGCGGGCAAGTGGCGCGTCATGTATTTCGGCTATACCTTCTGCCCCGACATCTGCCCGACCGATGCGCGGAATATCGGCGCGGGATTGAGGAAGTTCGAGGCGGACGATCCCGAGCGCGGCGCTCGCGTCACGCCCGTGTTCGTGACGGTCGATCCGGCGCGCGACACGCCGGCGGTGCTCAAGACCTTCACCGACGCGTTCCATCCGCGCATGGTCGGCATGACCGGGAGCGAGGACGCGGTCGCGCGCGTCGCCAAGAGCTACGCCGTCTACTACCGCAAGGGCGATCCCGCGCCCGGCGGCGGATATCTGATGGACCACCAGCGCGTCACCTATCTGATGGACCCGCAGGGCCGTCCCGTGGCGCTGCTGCCGTCCGACCAGAGCGCGGACGCGGTCGCCGCCGAGCTGGCGCGCTGGGTGAGATGATGCGTTTTTGGGAGGACGCACCGCTCGACAAGCTCGACCGCGCGCAGTGGGAGCAGTTGTGCGACGGCTGCGGCAAGTGTTGCATCCACAAGCTGGAGGACGAGGATACGGGCGAGATGGTGGCGACCAACGTCGCCTGCCGCCTGCTCGATCGACGGAGCGGGCAGTGCTCCAACTACAAGCACCGCCGCGCGTTCGTGGCCGAATGCGTCCGTCTGACCCCGGGCAACGTGTACGGGATCGATTGGCTGCCCTCCACCTGCGCCTACCGCCTGCGCGCGAACGGCGAGCCGTTGCCCGACTGGCACCATCTGAACTCGGGCGACCGCGAGGCGGTCCACCGCGCCGGCCAGTCGGTGCGCGGCTGGACGATCAGCGAGGACGAGGCGGGCGATCTGGAGAACCACATCGTCGACCGGATCCTGTGACGCCCGACCCGTTCGAGGTCGTGCGGCATCCGCGCGCCATGCGGGCTCGGCTGACCTTCGATCCGGCGAGCGGGCGCGCGCGTCTGGTGCTGCCCGCGCGCGCCGCGCTCAAGCCCGCACTGGCCTGGGCGCGCGGCAAGGTCGACTGGATCGCCGGGCAACGCGCGTCCCTTCCGCAGGCGCTGCCGTTCGAGCCCGGTGCGGTGATCGCCGTCGCGGACGAGCGGCTCGAGTTGGTGTGGCGGCCGGGCTCAAGCCGCGCCTTGAAGCGTGAGGGCGAACGACTGGTCGCGGAAGGGCCGCCCGAGACGCTGCCGCGCCGCGTCGAGGCCTGGCTCAGGCGCGCGAGCCTCGACCTGCTCGCCCGCGAGACCGCCGAGTTCGCGGGCAAGGCGGGCGTGGTCGTCACCAGGGTCATGATCGGCGACGCGCGCGGCCGCTGGGGCAGCTGTTCGGGCACGGGCGCGATCCGCTATAGCTGGCGGCTGCTGCTCGCGCCCGGCTGGGTGCGCCGCGCCACCGTCGCGCATGAGGTCGCGCACCGCGTCCACATGAATCACGGCCCCGCCTTCCACAATCTGGTGCGAGAGCTGCTCGGGACCGATCCGACGCCTGCGCGCGCGTGGCTGAGGACGCACGGCGCCAGGCTTCACTGGATCGGGCGCTCTTCCTCTTCGTAATCGCGCGGCGGGGCACGTCTGTCGTCGGCGTACGGCAGCGCGCGCCGATACTCCCCGCGCGTTGGGTACTCGCGCCGCGGCCGGTCGTCACGCCCGGTCGCGCGGTCGATCCAGTCCTGATCCATCCGCTCGGGCGATCCCTCGGCCGGTTCGGGCGGAGCCGGACGCGGGTCGAACTCGGGCGGGGCGGGAGCGGTCGCCGGGGCCTCCTCCCCGACCGCGAACGGATTGCCGTTCTCGTCCACGAACATCGTGTTGTCGGGCGCGCCGAAATAGCTCTCCTCGTCGGGCTCCAGCTGCCATTCGGGTAGCGTCACCTCCGTCTCGAACTGCTCGATCGGGCGCCTGGCGACCGCTGCGCGCATGAATTGCGCGAATGCCCGTGCCGGCGCGCGCCCGCCCGACAGCCCCGCCACCGGCCGGGCGTTGTCGCGGCCCATCCACACGCCGGTCGTCAGCCCGCTGGAGAAGCCCAGGAACCAGCCGTCCTTGGACGAACTGGTCGTCCCCGTCTTGCCCGCCACGGGCCGCCCGATCTGCGCCTCGCGCCCCGTGCCGGCGTTGACCGCGGTCTGGAGCAGGTCGGTCATCTGCGCCGCCACATATGGAGCCACGAGCACGCGCGAGCGGTCGACCTCGTGCCGATAAATCTCTTGGCCGTTCGCGCTCACCCGCGTGATGCTGAACGGCGCGACGGCTATTCCCTTGGACGCTACCGACGCGAAGGCGCGCGTCATGTCGATCAGCCGGACGTTCGACGTACCCAGCACCATCGACGGACGCGTATTGACAGGCGTGGTGACGCCGAACCGGCGCGCCATGTCGGCGACCGTCGAGAAGCCGACCTCTTGCCCCAGCTTGGCCGCGATCGTGTTGAGCGAGTAGGCGAATGCGGTGCGGAGCGTCACCGCGCCCGAGTTCCGACGCGAGTCGTTGCGCGGGCTCCAGCCCTCGATCGTCACCGGCTCGTCGATGACGGTGTCCTCGGGCTTATGGCCGTTCTCCAGCGCGGCGAGGTAGACGAACAGCTTGAAGGACGACCCCGGCTGGCGCTGCGCCTGCGTCGCGCGGTTGTAGATCGACGACACGTAATCGCGCCCGCCCACCATCGCGCGCACCGCGCCGTCGCGGTCGAGCGACACCAGTGCCCCTTGCGAGCCGCCGGGCGTCTGCGCGCGGATCGCTGCGTCGGCGGCGCGCTGCATCGCCGGATCCAGCGTGGTCCACACCTCCAGCGGCGCGTCCTGCTCATCGATCAACAGATCGAGCTGCGGGAGCGCCCAGTCGGTGAAATAACGGACGCTGTTCTGCCTGGGCGCCGGCTGGAGCTCGAGCTCCTGCGGGTCGGCGTCGGCCGCCTCCGCGCGGGTGATCGCGCCCGTCTCGACCATCGTCTGCAGAACCACCCCTGCGCGGCCCTGCGCGGCCTCGGCGTCGGCGGTTGGGGAATAGTTGGACGGTGCCTTGACCAGCCCGGCGATGACGGCCGCCTCCGACAGGCTCAGCTGGCCGGCGCCGTGGCCGAAGAAGCGCCGGCTGGCGGCGTCGATGCCGTAGGCACCACCGCCGTAATAAACCTTGTTGAGGTAGAGCTCGAGGATCTGGTCCTTGGTGAATTTGCGCTCCATCGCGAGCGCCAGGATCCATTCACGAAACTTGCGGCCGAATTTCTTCTGACTCGACAGGAAGACGTTGCGCGCGAGCTGCTGGGTGATCGTCGATCCGCCTTGCGTCCAACGCCCGCGCTCGAAGCGCACCTTGGCGGCGCGCGCGAGGCCGATCGGGTCGACGCCGGGGTGACGGCGGAAGCGGCGATCCTCGACCGACACCGTCGCGTCGCGCATCATCCGCGGAATCTGGCCGTAGGGCAGCCACTGGCCGTAGCTGGGGCCCAGCGATACCAGGATGGACCCGTCGGCGGCGTGAACGCGGATCATCTGGCCGTTGGGCGAGGATTTGAGCTGGTCGAAGCTCGGCAGCTGCGAGCGCGTCACGTAGACCGCGATCACCAGCGCGCCGAGCGCGAGGATCCCAAGCACTACGAGCGTCTGAACCGCACGGACGATGCGACGACGCCAACGTTTGGGCCTTGGCGGGGAAGAACGCCGAGTTTGAGTGGTTCGCGCTACCATGGAGAACACCCACGGTTAGCGATGGATCATGAGCGCGGCAAGAACGCCGCATCGCTTAGCCGCGCGGGCGGAACTCCAGCGAAACCGAATTCATGCAGTAACGCTGTCCGGTGGGCGGCGGACCGTCGGGAAAGACATGGCCCATGTGACTGTCGCACCGCGCGCACCGGGTCTCCGTGCGCGTCATGCCGTGGCTGACATCGCTATGGTCGCTCACCCGGTCGGGCTCGATCGGTTGGGTGAAGCTGGGCCAACCGGAGCCGGAATCGAACTTGTCCGCGCTGTCGAACAGGTCGAGCTGGCACGCGGCGCAGCGGTAGATCCCGTCGACCTTGTTGTCGTTATAGCGGCCGGAAAAGGCGCGTTCGGTACCCGCCTCGCGCAGCACGTGATATTGCTCGGGCGAGAGGCGCTTGCGCCACTCGTTCTCGGACAGGGTCAGGCGTTCCATGCCGCTTATTTCGGCCCCATCGTGCTGGTGTTCAAGGGTCACGTCATCCTGGTCGCGCGCGCGACAAGCTGGATCAGGAACGGCGCACGGCGGAGCCAGGGCAGCGCGCGCTCGGCGCGCGGCCCTTCGGCCAGATCGCGGACCAGCCCCGCGACGAGGATCGGGCGCGCGGCGTGGCGGGCGAAGCGGCGCTGCCACTCGGCGCTCGCCGCTGCGCCGCCGCGTGCATGGGCGATCGCCGCCGAACAGCCGCTGGCGATCGCGATGCCCATGCCTTCGCCCGCGAGCGACGGGATCACCGCCGCCTGATCGCCCAGCCGGAACAGCCCCGCCACCCCTTCGCGCGTCCGCCAGCCATAAGGCACGTTCGCGACCGCGTCGATGCCGCTTCCCGACTCGCGCATCGCCAACCGGTCGCCGAAGACGGGCGCCTCCGCCGCGATCGCGTGGAGAAGCGCGTCGGGCGACCCCGCCTCGCGCAGCCGCGATCGGCGCACAGCGAGGCACAGGTTCGCCGACCCGTCCTCCTGCACGGCCAGCCCGGCATAGCCCCGGTCGAACAGGTGCAGCTCGATCGCGTCCTCGATCCGCGCGCGCACCGCATCCGTGGGCACCAACCGGACGCGGATGCCAAGCGCGGGATCGTCGTCCGGCCCCGGCGTCGGGCGCGCCAGGCCGCGCAGGTCGTGCTTGCCCGTGGCGAGGAACAGCGCCGCCGTCGACAGCGTCGCGCCGTCGGCGAGCACGACCGATCCCGCCTCCGCACTCCTGACCGTCACCCCTCGCTCGACGCCCGCGCCGGCGCGCTCGGCCTCGGCGAGCATGATCGTGTCGAGCGTGCGCCTGGACACCGCCAGCGCCGGATGGGGCAGGGGCGCTTCCACCTCGCGCCCGCCCGCAAAGACGTGGACGCGCCCGATCCGCCGCCTGCTCAACCGGTCGGGATCGACGCCCAGCGCGCGCAGCCGGTCGAGCGTCCGCCAGCTCAGGAACCCGCCGCACAACGCGTCGCCCGTCTCGCGCGCGCGCTCGAGCAGCACCGGCCGATCGCCGTCGCGCGCCAGCCCGATCGCCGCGGCGCTGCCGGCCGGGCCGGCCCCCACGATCAGCGCAGGCGCTCGACGCATAACCGGAACGGAAAGGCGCGGAACACGCGCACGCCCTCGATGCCCGCCTCCGCCAGGGTCGCGCGCCATTCCGGCGGGCGGAAGGAGCGGGCTATCGATACGCGCCCGTCATGCCGCACGATCGGGTGCCAGCGGGCGAGGGCGGCCAGAACCGGGAAGCCCGCATGGGCGAAACGGTGGCGGTGCAGGTCGTTAACGAGCCAGCTCCGCGCATTGGCTTCCATGTATCGGAGAAAGGCGATCAACTGCACACGTGTCATATGGTGCGCGACGAGGCTGGATACGACCGCATCCCAGCCGCCGCCCTGATCGGCATAATCGCCAGTGAGATAGCGGATCGGCATGCCTTCCGGCGTGTGCGCGGCCGCCGCGGGCGCGCTGCGCGGGTTGATGTCGACGCCGACCAACTCCGCCGCGATATCATGCCGCACGGCCCAGCGCGCGATGCTGCGCAGCATGTCGCCGTGGCCGAAGCCGACATCGAGCAGCCGCAACCGACCATTCCGGACCGAGCGCTTCAGAAACGCGAGCGTCGGTCGCCGAGCGAGTGTCGCCGTGTTCACCCGCGCGAGGTCGCCCAGAAGGGCGGCGTAGGTCGCCGGATCGAGATCCCCGGCGTCCATCAGCTCGTCGGCGTCGGAGCGGACGGCGAGGTTCACACCGCGCTCCGGAAGCCGAAGCCTTCGGCCGCAAGGCCGGGACCAAAGGCGAGCGCGAGCCCCTCTCTGACCGCCGGTCCGTCGAGCAAACGAGCCAGCACGAACATCAACGTAGCCGAGGACATGTTACCATGGTCGGCGAGCACCGCGCGCGAATCGCCCAGCGCGTGCGCGGGCAACCGGAACGCGGTCTGCACGGCGTCCAGGATCGACCGACCGCCCGCATGCACGGCCCAGCCGTCAATCGTCTCGGCCGCGCGTCCGCCGGTCGCGTCATGAGCGAAGTCGGTGTTCGCCAGCGCATGCGCGATCCGGCCCGGCACCTCCCCCGACAGATGCATCGCGAAGCCGTGATCGGTGATGTTCCACCGGATCAGCGCGTCCGAGTCGGGAAGCGTCGTCGCGAAAGGCCGGTCGATCGCGAAGCCTTGGGGGTCGGCGGTGACGAGCGCGGCCGCCGCGCCGTCGCCGAACTGGAGCATGGCGAGCAGGGGCTCGAGCTCGTTCACCTCTTGCAGATGCAAGGTGGACAGCTCGACCGTCACGACCAGGACGCGAGCCGCGGGATCGGAGCGGATGATGTGGCGCGCGCTGCGAAGCGCCGCGACCGCCGCGTAGCAGCCCATGAAGCCGACCAGCAGCCGCTCGATGGAGGGCGACAGCCCCAGACGGCGCGCGACGATCTGGTCGATGCCGGGCGCCACGAAGCCGGTGCAGCTCGCCACGACCAGATGGGTGATCCCGTCGAGCGGCGCGCGTTCGGCGAGCGTGGCGACCGCCCGCAGGGCCAGTTCGGGCGCGGCGTCCGCATAGACAGCCATGCGGCCCGCGGTGCCGGGACGCTCGCCGCCATAGAAGCCTTCCTTCTCGACGGGAGAGCCGCCGCCTGGCGTCTCCGGGAGCACCGACCAGCGGTGGAGGATGGCGGCGCGCGTCGCCATGCGGTCGAACAGCTTGGCCTCGCGCGGCGACACGCGCGCGCGCGCCCAGGCGATGAAGGCGTCGTGGATGTCGTGAGCGGGCACGGCGGTGCCGATGGCGTTGATGTGCGGCGTCAAGCGGGGAACTCGGAGAAGCGGAATCCCTCAACGCGCCAGCCGTGATAAGTGCCCCGCGCCCAAGAACGGGCGGTGAGAGTGGTGCGGCCGAGAAGACTCGAACTTCCACGTCCTTTCGGACACAGCCACCTCAAGGCTGCGCGTCTACCAATTCCGCCACGGCCGCACGTGATGCCGCCGGTCGCTTGGGACCGCCGGTCGGTAGGCGAGCGCCAGTAGCAAAGCGGCCCCGGGGGCGCAACGCCTAAGCTCTAGCCTTCCTGCCCCGCAAAGCTCAGCTCCAGCCGCTTGGAGTTGGCGGGCACGTCGAGCTTGGCCGAATTGAAGTCGATGGCGCCGCCGGGCGCCAGCGAGCGGCGCTGGGGCGTGATCGTCCAGCTATAAACGAGCCTGCCGCCCTCGTCGCGCAACTCAGCGCGAATGTCGGGTACGCGCTGGGACGATCTGCCGGGGTTGAGCACTTGTCCGCTCACCGCGAACAGTTCGGATCCGTTGTCGAGCTCGCGCCGTTCGATCGGGTTGTCCTTGATCCGTAGCGGGCTCTCCCCGCCGCCGGGCAGCCCCAGACGCGTCGCGAAGTCCGGCGCGCCGAGATACACGATCGCTCCCGCGCCGCCGAGCATCAGCAGTCCGGCCCCGACCGCCGCCGCCGTCCGGCGCCGCGCCGGGTTGCGGCGCACGGGTGCGTCGGGCTCGTGGCCGACTTCGGCGGTCGGCTCGAGATAGGACTGGACCGGCGGCGGGGGTGGGGGCGGATCGTCGGCCTCTAGCGGCCGGGGCGGCGGCGGAGCGGCGGCCCGCGGCTTGATCGGAACGGGCTCGGGCTCGACCATGCGCGCGATCGGCGGGGATGTAGGCTCGGGCGCGATCGCCGGCTTCGCGGTCCGGGGGGCGGCATCGGCCACCGGTTCGGGCGCGGTCGCCGCCTGGAACCAGCTATGGCGGCACTGGGCGCAACGCACGGTCCGCCCGGCCGTCCCGATCGCGCTGTCGGGCACCAGATAGCGGGTGCTGCAGTCGGGGCATTGGAGGATCATCGCGCGGGCACCGGACGGAAGCGCCGGGGGCATCCCGTGCTGGTCGGATGAAGGTTAAGCACGTCCGGGCGCGCGCTTGCAAGCGTGGCCCCGGCCCCGCTGCCGCGCCCGTCGTCTTGCGACCGGGGCCGAAGCTTGTAAACGTCGCGTCCGCATGGCGACCATCGTCCAGTTCGAGAATGTCGGCCTGCGATACGGCACGGGAGCCGAAACGCTGTCGGACATCAGCTTTTCGCTGGGCTCCGGCGCGTTCCACTTCCTGACGGGCGCGTCGGGGGCGGGCAAGACATCGCTGCTGAAGCTCCTGTATCTCGCGCAGCGGCCCAGCCGGGGCGTCATCCGGCTGTTCGGCGAGGATGCGGTGACGATGCCGCGCACGCGGCTGCCCGGGTTCCGGCGGCGGATCGGGGTGGTGTTCCAGGACTTCCGGCTCGTCCCGCACCTGTCCGCCTGGGACAACATCGCGCTTCCCTTGCGCGTCGCGGGCGTGGTCGAGGCCGATCTGGAGCAGCCGGTGCGCGAGATGCTCGCCTGGGTGGGCCTGGCCGAGCGCGCGCACGCCCGGCCCGCGACCTTGTCGGGCGGCGAGCAGCAGCGCGTCGCGATCGCGCGCGCGGTGATCGCGCGGCCCGAGCTGCTCGTCGCCGACGAGCCGACGGGCAACGTCGACCCGGACATGGCCGACCGGCTCATGCATCTGTTCGAATCGCTCCACCGGCTCGGCACCACCGTGGTGATCGCCACGCACGACCTGCAGCTGCTCGGCCGCGTGCCGCATGCGCAGATGCTTCGGCTTGACCGGGGGCATCTGCTCGATCCCACGGGGGCGCTGCGCTACCCGCCGCGCGCGCCGCAATGAGCGCCGCGCGCGAAACGGGCGTCCGCGTCCTGGACGAGGCGGGCGGCCTGCGCGCGATGACCGGGATCATGGGGATCATGCTCTTCCTCCTCATGCTCGCCGCCGCGCTCGGGCTGGGTACGCTGGGCGCGGCGCGGACGCTCGACCGGCAGCTGGCCGGGCGGCTGACGGTGCAGGTGGTCGACGGCGACCCGGTCGCGCGCGACGCCGCCGCCGGCCGGGTGGAGCGCGCGCTCGCCGGGCTGCCCGGCGTCACGCGCGTCAGATCGGTCGACCGCGCCGAGCTCAGACGGCTGGTCGAGCCCTGGCTGGGGTCGGGCGGGGGCGTCGGCGCGCTGCCGATCCCCGCTCTCATCGACGTGGACCTGACCGGCGAGGATGCCGCGCCCGCCGTCGCCGCCGCCGTCCGGCGCGCCTCGCCCACCGCGCGGGTCGACGCCCATGCGGCGTGGATGTCGCCCGTCAGCCGCTTCATGGCGCTCCTCACCGGGCTCGCCGCCGCGCTGGTCGCCATGATGGGCGCGGCGACGCTGGCGGTGGTGGTGCTCGCGGTCCGGAGCGGGCTGGACGTTCACCGCGGTACGATCGAGGTCATGCATATGCTCGGATCGACCGACGTGCAGGTCGCGCGGCTGTTCCAGCGGCGGATCGCGTTCGACGCGCTGATCGGGGGCGGGGCGGGGGGGCTGCTCGCGCTGGGCGTGGTGTGGCTGCTCGGGCGGCAGCTGGGCGCGCTCGGGTCGGAGCTGCTGGGCGGGGTGACGCTGGGGCGCGGCGACTGGTCCGTGCTCCTCCTCCTGCCGCTGATCTTCGTGCTGCTCGCGACCTTGGCGGCGCGGCGCGCGGTGCTCGGACATTTGGCGCGCGCGCTGTGATCGGGCGGCTGCTGTCCGCGTTGGTGATCGCCTGGGGCCTGGGCTTCGCGGCGTTCAGCGTGTCGCTGCCGCGCCCGCTCGAGGGGGCGACGACCGACGCCATCGTCGTGCCGACGGGCGGGCCGGGGCGGATCGACCGGGGGCTCGAGCTGATGGCCGCGCGCCAGGCCAAGCGGATGCTGGTGACCGGCGTGGGCGCGGGGGTGCGTCCGCGCGATCTGGCGGCGGAGTACCGGACGCCCGCGCGGCTGTTCCGCTGCTGCGTCGATCTCGGACGCGAGGCGGTCGACACGCGGTCGAACGCGGAGGAGACGGCGCGCTGGCTGCGCGGGCACCGCTATCGCACCGTGCGGCTCGTCACCGCCGACTGGCACCTGCCGCGCGCGCGGATGGAGCTGGCGGCGGCGATGGGCCGCGAGGCGGTGATCCTGGGCGACGGGGTGCCGGGCGAGCCGCGCTTCGGCACGCTGGTCAACGAATACAACAAGCTGCTGCTGCGCCGGGTGGCGTTGTGGCTGGGGATCGGCGGATGAACGCGGTTCGGACCCTCCTGTACCGGCTGGTCTTCTACGCGGGCTCCGTGCCGATCGTCGGGACCGCGCCGATCTCCGCGTTGTTCGGGCGGCGGGCGGCGATCAACCATGCGCTCGCCTGGTTCACCTGGCACCGCTGGTGCACGCGCTGGATCGTCGGCATCCGCGTTCGGGTCGAGGGAACGTGGCCCGCCTATCCCGTGCTCTATGCCGGGAAACACCAGGCGATGTTCGAGACGATCGAGGTCGCGCTGATGCTCGGCGGCCCCGCGATCGTCCTGAAGCAGGAACTGACGCGCATCCCGTTCTGGGGCTACGCCACGCGCAAATACGGCCACATCTCGGTCGACCGCGAGGCGTCGGCCAAGATGCTCCGCCGGATGATGGCCGAAAGCGCCGAGCTGAAGGCGGAAGGGCGGTCGATCCTGATCTTTCCCGAGGGGACGCGGGTGCCGCCGGGCGAGCAGCCGCCCTTGAGGGCAGGGTTCGCGGGGCTGTACAAGGTGCTCAAGCTCCCGGTGGTCCCGGTGGCGGTGGATAGCGGGCTGGTCTGGCCCCGGCACGGCCCCAAGCGGCCGGGCGTGATCACGATCCGCTTCGGCGAGGAGGTGCCCCCCGGCCTGCCGCGCGAGGAGGCGGAGCGCCGGGTGCACACCGCGATGAACGCGCTGGAGCCCGAGCTTGCCTGATCCCCCCGGGCCTAGGCGGCCCGTTCGACCAGGCGGCGGAGCGCGGCCGCGACGCCGCGCGTCTCCTCGGGCGTGCCGATGGTGATGCGTAAACCCTGGGGAAGCTTCTGGCCGGGAAGCCAGCGGACGATGTAGCCTTCGTCCATCAGGCCCTTGTACGCCGCCTCGGCGGTGAGCGCGCCCTCGAACACGACCAGCACGAAATTGGCCTGGCTGGGGACGGCGCGCAGGCCCGCGTTGCCCAGGCCGGCCACCTCGTCCGAGAACCAGCGGCGGAGTTCGGCGTTCTCGGCGCGGCAGCGCCCGACCCAGTCGGGGTCGGCGAGCGCGGCGACGGCGGCGTGTTGCCCCGCGATCGTGACGGAGAAGGGCAGGCGGATGCGGTGCATCGCGTCGATGATCGGCGCGGCCGCATAACCCCAGCCGATCCGCTCGGCGGCCAGCCCGTACATCTTCGAAAAGGTGCGCGTGACCAGCACGTTGGGCGCGGTCGCGGCGAGTTCCATCGCGCCGTCGTCCTCGCCCTCGTCGATATATTCGGCATAGGCGTGGTCGAGCACCAGCAGCACGTTCGCGGGCAGCGCGGCGTGAAGGCGCGCGATCTCGGCCCGCGGCGAGTAGGTGCCCGTCGGATTGTTGGGATTGGCGATGAACACCACCCGCGTCCGCTCGGTGACGTGGGCCAGCACCGCGTCAATGTCGGTGGCGTAGTCGCGGTCGGGGGCGATCACCGGGGTCGCGCCGGTGCGCCGGGTCGCGATCTCGTACACCGCGAAGCCGTAGCGCACGAAGATCACCTCGTCGCCCGGCCCCGCGAACGCGCCCGCCGCCAGATGCAGCACCTCGTCCGAGCCGTTGCCGTAGACGATGCGCGCCGGATCGAGCCCGTGGGCGGCCGCCAGCGCGTCGCGCACGATAGCCG
>CAXTFF010000011.1:0-16920 GCA_964243325.1 uncultured Sphingomonas sp. | reverse complement strand
GCCACCGCCAGCGAACGGCTGATGCCGCGTGGCGTCGTCACGCCCGTTCGAAACCGAATTTCCGCGCTCCGTATGGAGCATGACGATACGAAATAATTGAGACCGAGGCCGTTTTGAACCAGCGAAGGGGAAAAGTCATGCGTCGTGAACTGGTGTCAGGCCTGTCGCTCATGATGACGCTGGCGATCGCCGGCTGTTCCGGCGGCGATCGGCCGATGTCGGCCGCCGGAGCGACGACCGAGACGGCGGCGAGTCTTCCGACTTACGACTATCCATTGGCGGGCGGCGACAAGCTGAGGGTCATCGTCTTCGGCGACCAGGCGCTGGGGGGCGATTTCACGGTAGGCGGCTCCGGGCTCATCTCGCTGCCCCTGATCGGGGAGGTGAACGTGCTCGGGCTCACCTCCAGCCAGTTGCAGGGCCGGATCGCGGGCAAGCTGGCCGACGGCTACCTCAGGGATCCGCGCGTCGCGGTGGAAGTGCTCTCCACCCGCCCCTTCTACATCCTGGGCGAGGTCAACAGGCCCGGCGAATACCCGTTCACGAGCGGGCTCACCGTGCAGGCCGCGGTCGCGCGGGCCGGCGGCTACACCTACCGCGCGACGACCAAGGTGGTCGTGATTAAGCACGCGGGCCGCGACGACGAGGTCAGCTACCAGGTCACGCCGGGAACCAGGGTGGCGCCCGGCGACACCGTCCGGATCAAGGAGCGCTGGTTTTGAGCCGGGCGACCGCGCCGCGGCGGCTGGCCCGGCTGCTCCTGCCCGCCGCGATCTGCGGCGGGACGGCGACGCCGGCCGCGGCGCAGCTCCTGCAGGACGCGCCTACCGTGATGACGCCCGCCGAGGCGCCGATCGCCACCGCGCGGTCCGCCTTCGCGCGCGACGCCGACGTCGCGGTGGCCGACCGGATGCTTCCCGAATTCGCCGCGCAGGGCGTCTCCGTCGGCGCGTTCGACGTCTATCCCGGCCTGGCGATCGGCCCGCTGGTCAGCTCCAACGTCTTTGCCGACGAAGCCAACGAGCGGAGCGACGCCGCCCTGGTGATCCGTCCGGAGGTGACGGTGCGGACCAGCGCCGGCCCGTACCGGTTCGGCGCCTTCGTCCGGGGCGACGTCCGACGCTACGCCGACCTGACCAGCGAGAACACGGAGGAGCTGCTGACCGGCGTCGAGGGCGGCGTCGCGATCGGCGCGCTCAGCAGCCTGTCGGCGGGCGTGGGCTACGGCTCGCTCATCACTCCGCGTTTCGCGCCCGACTCGCTGGTCGACGCGGCCAAGCCGATCGAGTTCGACACGCTCATGGGCTTCGCGGGCGGCACGATCGAGGGGTCGGATACGCGGCTCGTCTTCCGCGCCGACATCGAGCGGCTCCGCTTCCGCGACACGCCCGCACGGGACGGCGGCACCCTGTTCACCCGCGACCGCGACCGCACCCGCGTCGGCGGGCTCGTCCGGCTGGAACGGGCGATCAGCCCGGCGCTGTCGGTCTACGCCGCCGGAACGGCCAACCGGATCGACTTCCGCCTACCCAGCGGCGCGCTGTCGGACCGGGACTCGACGGGCTACGGCGCGTATCTCGGCTCCAGCTTCGAAGCCACCCGGCTGCTGCGCGGCGACGTGCGCGTCGGCTATATCCGCCAGGATTTCGATCTGGACGGCGTCCGCCCGATCTCCGGCCTGGGGGCGAACGGCACGCTGGTCTATTTCCCCAGCCGGCTGCTGACCGTCACCGCCCGCGCCGACAGCGTGATCGAGGATAGCGGCGTGCCCGGCAGCGCCGGCGTGTTCCGCCGCGGCGGATCGGTCCGCGGCGACCTGGAGCTGCGCCGCTATCTGATCGCGTCGGCCGAGGCCGGCTACTTCCGCGAGACCTATCGCGGCCTGGCGCGCCGCGACGACCTGCCGTTCGCGGACCTGAGCGCGACCTACCTGTCGTTCAACCATTGGAACGCGCGGGTCGGCTACCGCTACCTGGCGCGCGACACGACCGCCGCCGTCGGCGTCAGGGACTTCGACGACCACCGCCTTTCGGCGACGCTGACCTTCCAACGCTGACCGCACGCGCAACCAAGGATCGAACCCATGGCAACCGCACTAGCACGCTATGACGGCACCCACCCGATGCCGGCGATGATCGACCACCCGCCGCGCGCGTCGTCCGGCCTCCTCGACCTGATCAAGACCTATCGTCGCCACCTGATGCTGTTCCTGCTGGTCGCGGGCGCGATCATCCTGGCGACCGCCGCCTACACCTTCCTCCAGACGCCGCGCTACCGGGCGGAGGCGACGCTCGTCATCGCGCCCCGCGCCGCCGAGGTCGGGGCCGACCGCACCACGGCGCTCAGCGACCCGGCCGCCGATTCGAGCGTCGACACCCAGGTCGAACTGCTCGGGAGCCGGACGCTCGCCGCCACCGTCGTCGATCGGCTCCGCCTCGCCGAGCCCGACCGCTTCCGGGCCCTGACGCATACGCCGTCGACCTGGGACCGCGTCCCCGCCATGGCTCCCGCGCCGAAGCCGCTGCCCGGCCCCGCCGGCCGCGCGGAGGCGGCGATCGTCCGGCTGCAGGACGGATTGCGGGTCGCGCGCACCGCGCAGACCTTCGCGCTGAACCTCTCGTTCGAGCACCAGGACCCCCGGCTCGCCGCCGCGATCGTCAACACCTACGCCCGCACCTTCGTCGAACAGTCGGTCGAGGTGAAGCGCGAAGGGTCGGGCACCGCCGAGACGCTGCTGCGCGGGCGGCTCGCCGCCGCCCGGCGGGAGGCCGAAGCGGCCGAAGCGGCGCTCGGCCGCTACAAGGTCGCCAACAACCTGATGAGCGTCCAGGGCGGGACCATCGCCGAACAGCAGCTGTCCAACCTGGACCAGCAGGTGGCGCTGGCGCGCGCCACGGAGGCCGAGTCGACCGCCCGGCTGCAGACCGCCCGCCAGCAGCTCGCGCGCGGGTCGCGCGGCGACGATCTGGGCGAGGCGCTCGGGTCGCCCGTCATCCAGCAGCTCCGCAGCCAGCGCGCGACCGTCAGCGCGCAGGTCGCCGATCTGTCGGGCAAATACGGCGACCGCTACCCTCAGCTCGCCGCGTCGCGCCGGCAGCTCGCCGACATCGACGACCAGATCCAGGGCGAGATCAACCGCACGGTCGCCGCGCTCGAGGCGCAGAGCGAGGTGTCCTCGCGGCGCACCGCGTCCTTGTCGGGCAGCGCGGGCGGCGCGCGGGCGGCGGTGGCGGGCAACAACATCGCGTCGATCGCGCTCGGCGGGCTGCAGCTGCGCGTCGAGACCGCGCGCACCAACTACGCCCAGCTCCTGAACCGCGTGAACGAGATCAGCGCGCAAGTGGCGACCGCCCAGTCGGACGCGCGGATCGCCAGCCCCGCGGGCGTGCCGACGGTGCCGACCGCGCCCAACACGCCGATCAACCTCCTGGTCGGCTCGCTGATCGCGGTGGCGGCGGGCCTCGGCGCGGTCTTCGTGCGGCAGGGCACCGACCGCGGCATCCGGACGCTGGAGGACGTGGAGGGCCGCCTGCACCTCCCCTATCTGGCCGGGTTGCCGACGCTTGGATCGTCGGTGCGCCATGTCGGCGCCAGCGATCCGATCACCGCGCTGCTCGACCACCGCGAATCGGCCTATGTGGAAGGGTACCGCCAGCTCGCCGCGTCGGTGCTGGAGGCGGTGGGATCGGGGAACGTCCGGACGATCGCGCTCACCTCCGCGCTGCCCGACGAGGGCAAGACCACCGCCTCGATCGGGCTGGCGCGCATCATGGCGATGAACGGGGCCAAGGTCGTGCTGGTCGATGCCGACCTGCGCCGGCCCAGCGTCGCCAACGCGATGCATCTGCGGCCCGGCGCCGGGCTGCAGCAGGTGCTCGACGGCCAGGCGACGCTCGACGAGGCGCTGATCGCGGACGGCGAGTCCGGGTTGTACATCCTCCCCATGCTCCGGAGCGGTTCGGTGTCGGCGAGCATCTTGGGCAACGGCGCGTTCGACCGGCTGCTCGACGATCTCCGCGCGCGGTTCGACCTGGTCGTGCTCGACGCCAGCCCCGTGCTGCCCGTGGTCGACGGCCGGCTCGTCGCCAAGAAGGCCGATTCGACGATCCTGCTGGTGCGCTGGCGCAAGACCCCCGACGAGGCGGTCGAGATGGCGGCGCACCTGCTCCAGTCGCTCGGCGTCAAGCTGACGGGGGTCGCGCTGAGCCAGGTCGACCTGAACGAGCTCGCGCGCTCGGGCTACGGCGACCCGGCGCAGTTCATCGGCTCCTACGGCGGCTATTACTCCAACTGATGGGACCCGGTCGATGGCCAAGGCGGGAGACCTGGAGGGGGGCGTCGGCCGGACCTTCGGCGTGGAGCTGCTCCTCCACCGGCTGCGCGCCCACGCCGCCCTGAGCGCGGCGGAGATGGAACTGGTGCTGTCGGTCAGCGCGGTTCCCAAGACGCATCCGGCGGGCAGCCTGATCTGCCCCAGGAGCGACGGGACGCCGCACCCGCGGATGATCGTGTCGGGTTGGGCGTGCCGGCCGCGCATCCTGCCCGACGGCCGGCGGCAGATGCTCAACCTGCTGCTTCCCGGTGACCTGATGGGCGACCGCGGCGGCCGCCGCCCGCTCGCGCTCAACCCGGTGGCGGCGCTGACGCCCGTCCGGACGATCGGGGTGGACAGGCTGTTCGCCGCGCTGGCGGACACGCCCAGGGCCTATCCCGGGATCGTCGAAGCGCTGGCGGCGCTGGAGCGCGTGGAGGAGACGCAGCTGCTCGACCACGTCGTCCGGCTCGGCTGCCAGAGCGCGCTGCAGCGCATGGCCCACCTGCTGCTGGAGCTGCACGCGCGGCTGGCGGTGATCGGCTTCACCCACGACAGCACCTTTCCGATGCCGCTCACGCAGGAGACGCTGGGCGAGCTGCTCGGGCTCAGCCTGGTGCACACCAACCGGATCGTCGCCCAGCTGCGCCGCGAGGCGCTGGTGACGATGCGCTCGGGGGTGGTCGCGGTCCATGACTTCGGCCGGCTCGCGCTGCTCGCCGACCGCATCAACCCGGTGCCCGCGGTCGCCGCCGCCTAGGCGAGGACGCCGTTCGCGCCCGCCGGCAGGAAGCCGCCGGCGCCGCCCGTCGACAGCGACATGACCCTCAGCACGCGCCCCGCGTCGCGGGTGAACGGGATCGCGCGGCCGTCGGCGTCGACGACGTCCGCGTTCGCCCCGGCTCCCCCCGCCGCCGCGAAGGAATGGTCGCCCGCGCCGGTGCCGTCCAGCGACGCCATCAGCGCCGACAGGTCGCGCACCGACGCGTCGAGCGAGGGCATCTCCGTCGCCTTGGCGTCGAGCATCGAACGGATCAGGCCGCCGTGGTAGATCGCGTCGCCCAACTGGTCGGCGACGAGCGCCGCCGCCGGATCGGCGACCAGGTCGAGCAGCCCGCGATAGGCGGCCGCGACGACGTTCTCGATCATGAACGCGCCCAGCAGGTAGTTGGCGTCGTTCGCGAACGCGTCGAAGCCCGACCCGGCGGACACCAGCCCCGCGCCCTGCGCCGCGACCGAGAAGGCGCTGGTCGCCCCCGCCGACAGGTCGATGCCCGGCTGCGCCGCCGCCGTCGGTCCCAACGCGGCGCGCAAGGCGACCAGGTGGCCGGTCTTGTGCGCCGAGAGTTCGGCCGCGTAGCGCGCGAGCATCGGATCGGCGAAGGCCGCCCGGCGTCCGCCGACCACCGCGCCCGGGCGTCCGGTCCCCGTGGTCAGCGACGACGCGACCGCCGCCCCCGTCGCGCCGAGCGTGTGGAACTGCGCCCCGACATAGGCGAGGTTGAGCGCCAGGTTGAGCGGATCGGTCGCCGCGACGGGCGGGGGATCCACCGCCGCGCCGCCGCCGGGCACGATCGTGACCGGGGCCGGCGCGTCGTCCGACCCGCCTCCGCATCCCGACAGCATGGCGGTGCCGATCAGTCCGAACCCCCATCGGCCCGCGAGGCGGAGGAAGTCGCGGCGGCGGTCGTCGGTCGCGGCGCGACCGGTTGCGTGCGTGAAATCGTTCATGGACCCCTTAAAGCGCCCGACCATTTCAGATTTGGTTAAACCTCGACGCTAAAGGAGGAATTGCTCGATCCATGCGGGGCCGTCACGTCGGTTGCGACGCGCCGTTTCCCGACATGGGTGAGCACCAGACCAGCAACCGAGTCCGCGACCATGCCCTATCCGATGACCTCGACCGACCAGACCGCGCCGCTTCAGGCGGCGCTCGATTCGGCGCTCGCCGCGCGCCGGACCTTCGTCCTTCCCGCAGGCGGCCACCGGCTGGTGAGCACCGGGCTCGGCTATGGCAGCAACGCCCGGATCGCGATGGTCGGGGACCTGTATAACGACCACGGCCCGCAGGTGGGCACGCATTACTGCCTGACCAACCGGACGCGCGGCCGCGTCCGCAACGTCACGGTGCTGGGCCAGGGCGGCGCGTTCGTCGGCGCGGACGGCGATCACGGCGGCGCGACGCGCAAAGGCTTGGGGATCGTCGACACCGACGGCTTCTCCGTGGTCTCCGCCGCGACGGCGGGGCCGCTCACCGGGTTCGGCATGGAGGTCAAGAACTCCTCGGGCGGCTATCTCCGGAACCTCAAGCTCTTCTCCGACCTGAACCGGGCCGGGGCGGACGGTCTCCATTTCTTCGGCGCGTGCGCCAAGGTCACGGGCTCGGACATCCGGGTCCGCAGCGGCGACGACGCGCTGTCCTTCACCGCCGAGAACCACGAGTCGATCGACGCGCTCATGGAACGGATCACGCTGAGCCGGATGACGCTCGACAGCGCGGCCTTCTCCTGCATCAAGTTCTTCACCAGCGCGACCACCGGCCGCGCGACCATCCGCAACATCCACCTGACGGGCATCAAGGGCCGGATCACGCGGGGGCCCACGGGCTGCCCGCTCGCGATCCAGAACAACGGCGTGCGGCAGGGCTGCGTGATCGAGGACATCACCATCGAGAACGCCGACCTCGATTTCGGCGCGGCCACCCAGGACGGTCCCTGCGCGTTCCTGACCGACGCCAACGGCGTGACCATCCGCAACACCAAGCTGCGCGGCCGCCGCAACGGCCAGTTCCTCCGCGCGATCCGATGCCGCGACCTGACCGTCACCGGCGAGGTGTGGGAGACGATCCCCGGAAGCGCGCCGAACGGGATGGTCCAGCTGGAGCAATGCGGAAACTACAGGATCGACCTGATCGTCCGCTCCGCGACCGGCGAGCGCATCGGATCGATCAAGGTCGCCAATAGCGGGGTCGACACCGTGACGCGGTATATCGGCATCACGGGCGGTTGAGACCTTCGCTGGACCGGGCGACAGATCGGGCTCGGCGTGAGCCGGAAGCCGAACGACCGACGCATCGAACCGAGCCTCGGCGGCGGCAGGTCCTCCTTGCCGTCCGGATCGGCATACGCCGAAAGACGATCCTTTCCCGGTCTGCATGGACGAAGGACCACTATCCTTCGGACAAGCAGGCCAAAGCGGCCGTTCCGCGTTCCACCCCGTTCACCCATTGGTCCGTATCAAACCCGCGGCCGCTTCCAGCCCTGTCGATCCGCCGGTCAGGCGGCATAGCCGAGCGGCGAGCGGTCGGCGTTTTCCGGGATGGGCCGGCCCGCCCCGAGCCCACGGGGGCGTGATCGCAACCCGGAGTTCCGTGGCGGACGTGACGTTCAGGCGACGAAGCCGCAAAACGACGTCTTGAGGCCGACATCCTGTCGCATTCCGGCCAGGAGGTGCGTCGTGGCGCCCAGCGCGGCGGCATCGGCGATAGGGGGTCGATGACGACACCTGGAGCGTGGAAGCCGACCGGGCGGTCGACGAAGACGCGACGGCGGACATTCGGACCCGGCCTGCCGCCCCCTAGGCGGAAGTCGGTCCATATCGGCATCCAGGTGATTGCCGTCGTAGCCGTGTCGTCGACGGTGGGAGGCGGGCGCGCCATCGACCAGGATACGAAGGCCGTGTTTTGCCCTATGTCACGACGGAACTCGCGATAGTGGTCGCTCGCCATGCGCCGACTTGATCAAGGCAAGCGGACCCTGGCGTCTTCAGCTAGGGACAGATCATGACGAGAGCTTTCAACTGTGTCGTCGCGGCACTGATCTGCGTGTCCGGGTCCGTAGCGGGCCAAGCGCAGCGGTCGCCGGCGGACATCTATGGACCGTTGTTCGTGGAGGTGCAGACCTCCCGCGTCTTTCCCGATGGGAAAACGTTCGTCGATGCGGCGCCCAGGCGCGACCCGCGCGCGATCCTGGCCGACTATCACCGGTCGCGGCCGAGGGGCGCGATCGCGTTGCGGGCATTCGTGCTCGCCAACTTCATCGTGCCAGGTGTCGAAGATCGAAGCGCGCCGGACCTTCGCGCGCCAGACCTTCGCGCGCATGTCCGGGCGCTGTGGCCGGCGTTGGTTCGCCCGCCCGCGAGGGTCGCGCCGGGCGGCTCGGCATTGTCGCTTCCCGAACCCTACGTCGTGCCCGGCGGACGCTTTCGCGAGATGTATTATTGGGACAGCTATTTCACCATGCTGGGCCTCAAGGTCGACCGCCGGCCGGAGCTGGTCGAGTCGATGCTGGCCGACTTCACGAGCGTGCTGGAGCGGTACGGCCGCATCCCCAACGGCATGCGGACCTATTACCTCAGCCGGTCGCAGCCGCCCTTCTACGCGCTGATGCTCGACCTGTCCGAGAGCCGCGACCCTGTGCTGGCGGCGCGGCGACTGGCGGCGCTGCGGCGCGAGCACGGTTTCTGGATGGCGGGGGCGACCTGCATCGACAGGTCCGGGACGTGCGAGCGGGTGGTGCGGATGCCCGACGGGACGTTGCTCAACCGCTACCGCGACGACCGCGACACCCCGCGCGACGAGTCCTATGCCGAGGATGTCGCGACGGCGGCGCAAGGCGCGGCGCTGGGCCGGGCGGCGGGGGCGGTCCGGCGCGACCTGCGCTCGGCGGCGGAAAGCGGATGGGACTTCAGCAGCCGCTGGCTCGGCGACGGTCGCTCGCTCGCCACGATCCGCACGACCGACATCGTGCCGGTGGATCTGAACAGCCTCATGCTGGCGATGGAGGAACGCGTCGCGACGCGGTGCGGGGCGGCGGGGGACCGGGCTTGCGCTTCCCGGTTCACCGAGCTGGCGGCCAAGCGGAGGGCCGCGATCCGACGCTATCTGTGGGACGCGCGCGCGGGCCGGTTCGCGGATTGGGACCGGACGGCCGGGCGGCCGACATCGGTCCTGTCGGCGGCGGCGTTGTTCCCGCTGTTCGTGGGAGCGGCGACGCCGGCGCAGGCCCGCGCCACCGCCGCCGCCGCGCGGGGCGCGCTGCTGGCGCCCGGCGGCCTGCGCACCACGCTCGTCCGCACGGGGTTGCAATGGGACGCGCCCAACGGCTGGGCTCCGCTGCAGTGGGTCGCGATCGAGGGGCTGGCGCGCTACGGCCACCGCGACCTCGCCCGCGAAGTCGCGCGGCGCTGGACCGCGACGGTGGCCGGGACCTACGCCGAGACGGGCAAGATGCTGGAGAAGTACGACGTCGAGGAGCGCCGCCCGGGCGGCGGCGGCGAATATCCGACGCAGGACGGCTTCGGCTGGACCAACGGGGTCGCGAGCGCGATCGACGAGCGTTGGCCCGACCTCCTCAAGGCCGCGCCGCCAGCCGCACGCTGATCGCGGCGCGGCGGGGCTCCTTCGAGGCGGCGCCGGCCAGCACGATCCGCGAACGTCCCCCGCCCAGGTCCCGAAGGACCGCGCCCTCGACCGCGACCGCGACCGGACGACGAGCGCCGCCGAGATCGAACGCTCCCCCGTCCGGTGAAATCCAGGCGTCGAGGGTGAGGATGTCGCCGTCGACGCGCGCGCCGACCAGCTTGGGATCGCGGCTCCGGTCGCCTTCGCGCAACGGCCGCGCGACCGGTTCGATCTCGACCCCGCCATCATGATCGAGCTCGACGGCCGTCCGGCCCGCGGCGGCGGTGAAGCGCAGCGCCGCATGCGCATCCGTGTCGTGGCGCTCCTGCGCGAAGGCGAGCGGCACCCGGTCGAGCCTCGCCGCGACCGGCCGCGCGCCGAGCGGCAGCGCGGGCGAGAACTCGATCAGGACCGGCGCGCCGACATTCGCGACGGAGAGCGTCAACCCGCGGTCGGTGCGGGTCATCGTCAGGTCGACGCGGTCGGCACCCACCCGGACGCCGTTCAGTTCGACCCGATCCCACCCGGCCGGCAAGTGCGGCGTCAACCGCAGCACGCGCTCGCCGCCCCGGACCTCCAGCCCGAACAGCCCACGCACGGCGCTCAGGAGCAGCCCGGCCGACGACCAGGTCTGCTCGGGCACGGATTCCCGCTCGGCATGGAACAGGTCCCCGGCCAGCAGCTCGTGCAGGTGCCCCGCGCTGTCCAGCGTGTTCCACCCGGCGAGCCCGCGCCAGATCGGCCAAGCCGCGAGCGCGCGGTGGCGCTTGTAGAAGGTGGTGAGCACGCTCGACGTGCCAAGCGCCCAGACGCTGCCCGACGCGTACGGGTTGGGATCGTAGGCCGGATCGCGCGCCGACAGGCTGCGGACGCCCCAGTCCGTCAGGAAGTCGGGCGCGGACAGCCGGTCGAGCACGCGCGCCACGCGCTCGTCGGGAAACACGCCCTGGGTGAGCACGGCGCTCGCATCCGGGCGTTCGGCATAGACCGGGGCGCCGTCGCGACCATGGCCCGACAGCCAGAAATCGCGCGACGCGTCCCAGCCCGTCGTCGCCACCGCCGTCCTGGCGCGCGCGGCCGCGCGCTCCGCCTCGGCGGCGGCCCCGTTCTTTCCGATCCGCCGGGCGAGCCGGGCGAAGCCGTCGGCCCCGTCGATCCAGGTGGAGGTGAGACGGATGTCGTCGCGCAAGGCGTCCTGCTCGTTCTGCCCCTGCTTGCCCTCGGGGATGCGCGGCATCCCCGAGGCGGGATCCACGATCGAGCGCGCGTAGCGCCAGGCCGCGGCTATTCCCGCCCAACGCTCGCGGACGAACGCCCGGTCGCCCGTCGTCGCGGCGTAGTCTTCCAGCGCGGCGAGATATTGAGGCGTGATGTCGACGTGAACGTACATGTAATGATAGTTCTTCTTCCAGCCGATCAGCGGGGCGCTTTGCGACATCTCGTGCCAGATCATGCCGGTTTTCCGGTCCTGGTACCTGGCGATGAAGTCGAGCTCCGCGCGCGCCCGCTCATGCTGACCGGCGGCGAGCATGCCCTGCATCGCGACCAGCCCGTCGCCCGCGAAGAACCAGGCATATTGCGGTCGTCGTCCGCGCCTGGACGGACCATAGCCCGCGACCGCGCCGCACCCGAGCGCGTCGCCGCAGACCCAGGCCCGGTCGAGCGCGAGCGCGGCGGAGCCGAGCGCGCGGTTCACCGCGTCGTCGGGCGTGACGATGCGGAGCGACCCGCCCAGCACCTCGGCGGCGTGCTCCGCGGCGTCGCGCCGGAGCGCCGCCTCCTCGCCACGCAGCCGCCCGGCCGTTCCGCCCTCCGCGCCCTTGGCGTCGAGGCCGATGACGACGGAGGCCGACCCCGTCCGGTCCGCCGCGCCGCGCGGGGTCAGCACCATGCGCACGTCCTCGCTCACCGGCCGCGTTCGGTTGGCGGTGTCGTCGTGCGCGGTGGCCTCCGTCGACACGATGGCGGCGGAGAAGCCGTGGAGCGGCTCGCGCTCGACATAGCCCGAAAGCACATCCGACCAGCCGACGCTCTGGCCGCCCAGCGCGCCCGGCCACATCAGGTCGAGCGAGGGGCGGAACGCCACCTCGATCCGCAGGGCGGGGCGCCCTTCCACCTCGTAACGGATGATCGCGCCCGCGCGCCGGCGCGGCACGAAGATGCGCTCGCGCACGACGAAATCGGGTCCGACATAGACGCGCACCGTCTCGGCGGCGTAACGCTCGACCCGCTTGAGCAGGAGCCGCCCGTCATAAGGCTCGACCCGGCCCTCGACATGGAAGCGGACGCGGTAGCCGCTGAAGAGCTGGAGCGGATACGCCCAAGCCTCCAGCCCGTCCGCATAGCCCATGACGAGCGCGCGCTCGCCCTTCACCGCGAGGAAAGCGTCGGGAGGCTGCTCGTAACCGGGCACGTCCGACGCGGCCCCGAGCAGGAGGGCGGCCGCGGTCCAGGCCGCTTTCGGGAAGGAGCGTGTCACGGCGCGAGGCTGCACGGGCGCGCCCCGCGCCGCAACCCCCGGTCGAGGCTCCTGCGCGGTTGGAGCGTCCGCCCCGACCTGATAGCGGTCGCGTCATGGGCGACCGGGCGATGGGCGGCCACCGGGTGGAACGGGTCGTCATACTGGGCGGCGGCACGGCGGGATGGATGACCGCGACCGCGCTCGCGCGCACCTTCGGGCGGCGGCTGTCGATCACGCTGATCGAGTCGGAGGAGATCGGCACGGTCGGCGTGGGCGAGGCGACCATCCCCACCATCCACTGGTTCAACGAGCTGATCGGGCTGGACGAGGCGGCGTTCCTCCGCGAAACCAAGGCGAGCTTCAAGCTGGGCATCGAGTTCGTCGACTGGGCCCGGCCGGGCCATCGCTATTTCCACCCCTTCGGCCGCTACGGCGTCGAGCTGCCGGGCGTGTCGTTCCACCATCGCTGGCTGAAGGCGGGAGCGGAGGGGCTGGACCTGCCGCTCGACGCGCTTTCGCTGGCGAGCCGGGCGGCGGCCGACAACCGCTTCGCCAAGCCCGCCGGCGACGGGCGGTCGATCCTGTCGACGCTGGGTTACGCCTATCATTTCGACGCCGGCCTCTACGCCCGGCACCTGCGCGGCTTGGCGGAGGCCGCGGGCGTCCGGCGGGTCGAAGGCAAGCTCGGCCGGGTCGAGCGCGACGGCGGCACGGGGTTCGTGACGGCGCTGTCGACCGAGGACGGCCAGCGGATCGCGGGCGACCTGTTCGTCGACTGCTCGGGCTTCCGCGCGCTCCTGATCGAGGGGGTGATGGAGGCGGGCTACGACGACTGGTCGCATTGGCTGCCGTGCGACCGGGCGGTGGCGGTCCCCTGCGCGCGGGCGGCGGAGACGACGCCCTACACCCGCTCGACCGCCGACAAGGCCGGGTGGCGGTGGCGCATTCCGCTCCAGCACCGCACCGGCAACGGCTACGTCTATTCCAGCGCCTTCGTCTCGGACGATGAGGCGGCCGCGGCCCTGCTCGCCGGGCTGGACGGCGCTCCGTCGGCCGACCCGCGCTTCGTGCGCTTCACCGCGGGGCGGCGCAGGCGCGCCTGGGTCGGCAACGTGGTCGCGATCGGGCTGTCGTCGGGTTTCCTCGAGCCGCTCGAGTCGACCTCGATCCATCTGATCCAGTCGGGCATCGCCAAGCTGCTGACCCTGTTTCCCGACCGCGACATGGACCCCGCGCTCGCCCGCCGCTTCGACGCGGTGTTCGCGGGCGACATGGACAACATCAAGGATTTCCTGATCCTTCATTACCACGCGACCGAAGGCAAGCCCGAGCCGTTATGGGCCCATTGCCGCCACATGGCGTTGCCCGACACGTTGGTGGAGCGCGAGGCGCAGTTCCGCCGCGCGGGGCGTCTGATGGTGGACGCCGACGAGCTGTTCCGCGACGCGAGCTGGCTCGCCGTGCTGAACGGCCAGGGCGTCACCGCCCGCGGCTACAATCCGCTCGCCGATACGCTGGACCCCGCGACCAACCGCGCGCAGGTCGCCCGGGTGGCGGAGGTGATCGCGCGGGCCGTCCCCACCTTGCCCAAGCACGACGCGGCGCTCGCGCGGGCGATGGAGGCGGCGTGATCCGGCCGGCGATCACCGCGCGGCGCATCGGGCGGGAAGGCCAGCCCGTGGCGGTGGTGGACGGCTTCCACCCCGATCCCGACGGGCTCCGGGCGCAGGCGGTCGCGAGCCGCTTCGAGGCGGCGCGGCACCATTATCCAGGCGCGCGCGCGGAGCTGCCCCATGACTATCTCGCCCGGGTGGGACCGGCGCTCGCGACGGTGCTGCGCGAGGTGTTCGGGGCCTCCGAGCGCGTCGACCTGCTCGATGCGAGCTTCTCGATCGTGACCACCCCGCCCGACCGGCTGACGCTGGCCCAGCGGCTGCCCCATGTCGACGCGGTCGATGGGGGACGCATCGCGCTGGTTCATTACCTGTCGCCCGAGGGGACCGACGGCACCGCCTTCTTCCGGCACCGCGCGACGGGATGGGAGACGATCGATGGGCGCCGCGCGCCCGTCTACCACGAGCGGCTCGAGGCCGAGCTGCGTGAGGGCGGCGAGCCGGCGGCGGCCTACATCAGCGGATCGACCCCGCTGTTCGAGCGCGTCTCGGGCGTCGAGGCGCGCTATAACCGCGCGGTGGTCTATCGGAGCGCGCTGCTCCACAGCGGCGCGATCGCGGCGGGCGCGGCGCTGAGCGACGATCCGGCCACCGGACGGCTGACCGTCACCGCCTTTTTGTCGACGACGTGAGGCCGGCCGGCGGCCGGACGGCGAGATAGACGGTGCTCCAGAGCTGGGCCGCGTTCGATTCGTCGACGTCCTTCTTGCCCGCACCGAACGGAACCACCTGGTAACGACCGCCCTTGTACGCCCAGGACCATAGCTCCGAGCTGCGATATGTCCGTGTCGCCTCGATCGCGCGCCACAGCGAAGCCTGCGCCGCTTCGAGCCGGGTACGCACGGTGCCCGGCAGACCGGTCCGCTGAAGCTGCCGCGCGATCCCGGCCGCGAGCAGCGCCTGCTGCCACGACCAGACCACCGTGCCGTGATAAGCGGCGGGGCTGAAGCGCGCCTGCACATCCGGCCCGGCCTGGGCGGGATTGGCGACGAGCAGCCCCGCGTCCGTCATCAAACCGGCGGGGAAAGGCCGCATGATGGCGCCGAGATAGGTATCGAGATCGGCCGGCGAGGGATGGCCGAAGAGCAGCGCGAAGCCCTCGTCCGAGTTGAGGATCGGCACCGGGCGGCCACCACGGTCAAGCGAGAGCGCATGGAAGACGAGCGGACCCTTCCCGAGCGCGCCCAAGGCCGGACCGGCCGGAACGCCCGCCGACGCGGCGTAGCGGCGGAGCGCGCCGGCGGCTTGCGCGGAGGGGACGGCGACACGGAACAGCGGCGGCGCGCGCTCCCGCCAAACGCGTGCCGCTTCGCCCGCCCCGCCGAGCGCCGCCCGATCGTCGCGCGTGAGGTATCGGTCGAGCAGCCCGGCCCGGAGCAGCCTGTCCGCCGCCGCCAGCGCCGCAGGTACGAGCGCGGCGTTCACGTCATAGGCGTAGATGCCGCGCCCGAGCCCCTCCTCGCTGTCGCGCCATTCGCCCGTCATCCGGCCGGACTTGATCGCGATCAGCCGGGCGACCGACGGATCGGCCGCGAAAGGAGCGGCCCGACGCAACACGAACCGCAAATTGCGCACCAGGGTCCGCCCGACCGGTTCGACGGCGCCCGGTCGCGACTCGCTCGCCAGCGGACGGGCCAGATAGGCCGCCGCCTGCCCGGTGCCGGGGCCGAGCAGATAATCGGCGGCCACGGGCGCCAGCATGTAATCGTCATCGACCATGCCGTGATCGAGTTCGGCCGCGTCGCCTCTCCGCCCGCCCTTGCGGTTCTGGATCAGCGCGAACTCGCCGATCCCCTCCTCGTGGGCGACCTCCCCGTCGGCCGATAACCGCGCCAACACCGCATCGAGCCCCGCCTCCACCGCCGCCGGACGGAGCGCGGGCATGAGCAGGCGGACCGACATCAGCGTGTCGCGGCCGAAATAGGTCTCGAACCGCCAGGATCCCGCCAGGAACTTCTCTCGGTAGCTCAGGAAACGGAGCGCGTCGCGCGCGGCGGGATCGGCGGCGGCCCGGTCGGAGAGCAGATCGCCCTCGCCCAGGCCCGTCAGCGGCGTCTCGCCGGTCGCCGCGGTGATCTCAAGGCGGATGCGACCGCCGGGGGGGGCCAGGATCGCGCCGTTCTCCAAACGCCCGTCCAGCACGCGGACGCTCAACAGGTAGCCGGGCGCTCCGTCCAGCCGGTCCCGCGCCCAGTCGAGCCGGTCGGCGCCGACGCGCGCGGACGCCGCGACCTCGGGCGGGTATTTCGCGATCGCCTGGTAATCGCGCAGGTAGCGGACGTTGGACAGCACCGCCTGCTTGACCGCGAGCCGCGGGACCACGACCGTGGCGACCGCTTGCACGCCGTGAAGGGGACGCCCCTTGGCGTCGGCCAGGGTCAGTGGGCGGGGCGGGCCCTCCAACGTCCAGCGCGCGGATGCCGCCACCGGATCGAACCAGAGCCCGACTCCGCTGTTGCCCGCCGGAAAGGCGACCAGGACGCGCGGGTCGGAGCCGTTTCGGAGCAGCAGGTGCGCCGCCACGGGCCCGTCACGCGTGAAGGCGTTGAGGTTCTGCCCTTCCACCAGTTGGTAGGAAAGCTCGGGAGCCTTCGCGTCCGCCCCCTGGGCGACCGCGCCCTGCCCCGCCGCGAGCAACAGCGCGCCCGTCGTCGCCAAGAGTGCGTAGCGGCCCATCCCGTTCCTCCCATTCGTCGCCGAAAGGGCGCGCCGACCCGTCCGGTCGACGCGCCCTCTCCGTCGGTCCCGTTCCGATCAGAAGCGCAGCGTCACCGACCCGCCATAGGTCGTGCCGACGATGCCGCGGGCGTAGAAGAAGCCGTCGGTGATCGCCTGGGTCTGGCCCTGGCGCGGATTGCCCTCGGTCAGGCCGACGACGTTGAACAGGTTGTCGACGTTGAAGTTCGCCTCCAGCCGGTCGCTCAGGTTCAGCGTCGCGCCCAGGCTGGTCACGCCGTAGCTGGGCAGCGCCACGCCGTTGCCGGCGTCGGCGAAGATCTTGCCGACATGCTTGTACCGGCCAAAGACCTCGCCGCGCCCGCCGGGCAGCTTGACGACCGGCGTGATCGTGAAC
>CAXTFF010000010.1:954-17301 GCA_964243325.1 uncultured Sphingomonas sp. | reverse complement strand
GCACCTGACCGACGTGATCGGCCCGCGCCTCCCCAATTCTCCCCAGATGCGGGCCGCCGAGGCGTGGACGGGAGCCAAGTTCCGCGAATGGGGCCTGACGAACGTGCGCCAGGAGGGCTTCCCCTTCGGCCGCGGCTGGTCGATCGACCGCTCGTCGGTCCGCATGACCGCGCCGCGCCCGGTCCAGCTCACCGCCATCCCCATCGCCTGGACGCCCGCGGCCCGGGTCACGGCTCCCGTGATCGTCGCGCCGCTGCGCCGCGAGCGCGACTTTGCCAAGTGGCGCGGGCAGCTGCGGGGCAAGGTGGTGATGGTCACCCGCCCGACCGACCTGCGCGACCCGACCGACCCGGTCGTCCAGCGCCTGTCGGGCGAGGACATCGCCAAGCTCGACGCGTTCGAGCAGCCCCGCTCCGATCCCGCCGCCGCCGCGCGCTCCCTGCGCCGCGCCGGTTTCCCGGAAAAGCTCGACGCGTTCCTGAAGGCCGAGGGCGCGGTCGCCTACGCCACCATGTCGCGCGGCGACGGCAAGCTCGTCCACGGCGAGGGTTGGGCGTTCGAGGCGAACCGCCCCGCGAGCGTCCCCGGCGTCGAGATCGCCGCGGAGGATTACCGCCGCCTCGCCCGTCTCGCCAGGATGGGACCCGCCCCGACGCTCGAGATCGAAAGCGCCGTCCGCTTCCACGAGGGCGACCCCCAGGCGTACAACATCCTCGCGGACATCCCGGGCTCGGACCCCAAGGCGGGCTACGTCATGGCGGGCGCGCATCTCGACAGCTGGGTCGCGGGCGACGGCGCGGCCGACAACGCGGCGGGCAGCGCCGTCGTGATGGAGGCCGCGCGCATCCTGCGCGCGTCGGGCGTCCGTCCCAAGCGCGCCATCCGCTTCGCGCTGTGGAACGCCGAGGAGGAGGGGCTGCTCGGCTCTATCGCCTATATCCGTCGCCACCTCGCGACGCGGGGCGCCGCGGGCGACCCGCAGCTGAACGGCGACGAACTCTATTACAGCTTCGCCAACCAGTGGCCGATCACCCCGCTCCCCGGACACCGCGAGCTGGCGGCGTATTTCAACATCGACAACGGCTCGGGCAAGATCCGCGGGCTGTACGCCGAGGGGAACCCGGCGGTCGCGTCGACCTTCCGCGAGTGGCTCGCGCCCTTCGCGTCGATGGGCGCGTCCGCGGTCGTCGCCAGCCCGACCACGGGGACCGACCACGTCTTCATGCAGTCGGTCGGCGTGCCCGGTTTCCAGTTCATCCAGGACCCGCTCGATTACGACAGCCGCGTCCACCACACCTCGATCGACACGTTCGACCACCTGAAGGCCGACGACCTGCGCCAGGCGTCGATCGTCCTGGCCTCCGTGCTGCTGAGCGCCGCCAACGCCGACCAACCGCTCCCGCGCCCGCCGCTGCCGACCAAGCCCGTCGTCACCGATCCGTTCGCTTATCCGCTCGACGAGGACGACTGATGGCCAAGCACGGCCATAACCGCGGCAGCCGGCCGTCCGTCGGCTCGGCCAATCGCCCGCGCTTCTGGGGCCGCCACGCCGTGGCCGCCGCGCTCGGCAATCCGGAGCGGACCGTCCGCAAGCTATGGGCGACGCGCGAGGCGGCGGCGGGGCTGACGATCGACCCCGCGGTGCCGGTGACCTATGCCGACGTCGCCGATCTCGGCCGCTTCGTGCCGGCGGACGCGCCGCATCAAGGGCTGGTGATCGAAGTCGACCCGCTCGAGGACATGTGGCTCGCCGACCTGCTGATGCAGGGCCAAGGCGATCGGCGGCCGCTGGTGGTGCTCGACCAGGTGACCGATCCGCATAACGTGGGCGCGATCCTCCGCTCGGCCGCCGCGTTCGACGCGCTCGGCATCGTCACGCAGGACCGCCACGCTCCCCCGGAGTCGGGCGTCGTCGCCAGGGCCGCATCGGGCGCGCTCGAGACCGTGCCCTGGGTCCGCGTCGTCAACCTCGCCCGCGCGCTCGACGAGATCCGGGACGCCGACTTCTGGCGCGTCGGCCTGACCGGCGAGGCTCCGCGCACGCTGGCCGAGACGATGGGCGCGCAGCGCATCGCGCTGGTGCTCGGCGCCGAGGGCGAGGGCATGCGCCAGAACACGGAGGCGCACTGCGACGAGCTCGCGCGCCTGCCGATCGGCGACAAGGTGGAAAGCCTGAACGTCTCGAACGCGGCCGCGATCGCGCTCTACGCGATCGCGACGCGGACCTGACGCTCAATCTTCCTCGGCGATCCTCACCTTCAAGCCGTCGAGCGCGGCGCTGAACTGCACTTGGCACGACAGGCGCGAATATTCCGAACGCTCGCTCGTCGAATCGAGCAGGTCGTTCTCGTCCTCGCTCATGGGCTTGAGCATCCCGAAGAACGCCGGATCGACATGCACGTGGCACGTCGCGCAGGAGCAGTTGCCGCCGCACAGCGCCAGGATCTCGTCGATTCCGCCCTCGCGGATCACCTCCATGACCGACAGCCCGGCCTCGCCGTTCAGTTCGCGCTCGATCCCGCCGCGCAACTCGACGATAAGCTTGGGCATGTTCCACTCCACCGATCCAAGCCCTCGCCATGCCGCCCCCGCGCGCCCGGATCAAGCGTCATGGGCCTGAGCGCCGAGCGCCTGCGCGCCGACCTCGACGCGCTGTCCGGGGTCGAGCCCGCCTTCGCGCGCGCGCTGGAGCGCGTCGGCCGCCCGGCCCCGCGCCTCCGCGAGCGCGGCTACGCCACGCTGCTGCGCACCATCGTCGGCCAGCAGGTCAGCGTCGCCGCGGCGGACTCGGTATGGCGCAAGCTCGCCGCCATCGTCGGCGATCCGACCGATCCCGGCGCGGTCGCCGCCGCGAGCGACGAGGCGATGCGCGCGGCGGGCTTCTCGCGCCAGAAGACCGGCTACGCCCGCAGCCTGGCGGGCGAAGTGACGAGCGGCCGCCTCGATCTCGACCGCCTGCCGGAGGACGACGAGGAGGCGATCGCCGCGCTCACGGCCGTCAAGGGCATCGGCCGCTGGTCGGCGGAGGTGTACCTGCTGTTCGCGGAAGGGCGACCCGACGTCTGGCCCGCGGGCGACCTGGCGGTCCAGATCGAGGTCGGCCGCATCTTGGGCCATGACGCGCGCCCGAGCGAACGCGCGACCCGGGCCTTGGCGGAGCCGTGGCGCCCGTATCGCGGCGCGGCGGCGATCTTCACCTGGCACCATTACGGCGCGGGCGCGGACGCCGCGCCGGTCTGAACATCGCCTGGACCACAACGGAAAAAGCACCCCGCCGCGTCCGGCGAGGTGCTTTCCATTCTCGAAACCTGTTTGCCTGGTCGGCTTACGGGCTGTCGGGCGCGCCGCCGTTGTCGCCGTCCTCGTCGTCCACGATCAGCACGATCGCGACCACGGCGGCGGCGAACGCGATCACCGCGAACAGCAGGCTGCCGCCTACGGCGCGGCTGTCCTCGGCGGTGGACGAGCCGGTCCGCGCCGACTGGGCGACCGACAGGCTCGCGGCCGGGTTGGCCGACGCCGCCATGGCGGGGGCGACGGACATGCACGCGGCGGCGGCGGTCAACAGGTACTTGGCGATCTTCATGGTCGGGATACTCCTCGATGCGAGCGGTAGGGCTGACATTCGCCCCCTAAACGACACGAATGTTAAAAGGATGCCAACGAGGCGGAATATCCGGACCTCACCGCGCCGGCTTCCATAATTGCGTCTGGCAAAGGAACGCCACGCATCCCTGCACCTTGAGCGTCCCATCGGCGTTCCGGCTGAGGATCGACTTGTAGCTGCGCCCCGAGCGCGGGTCGTAGATGCGCCCGCGCCAGTCCTTGCCCGCGTCGGAAAAGCCGCTCAGCACCGCCATTCCCAGGATGGGCCGCCCCCGCAGCGCCGGGTCGGGGTTCTTGCCGTCCACCGGGTTCGCGGCCGGCGGGCGTTTCAGGAACGTCGTGATCCGCCCGCACAGCTTGCCGCCGCCACACGACCCGATCGTCACGATCGAGTCGCCCTCCACCGTGATCCACCGCCCCGCGATCGGCGCGGCGGCGGAGGCGGGCGCGGCGAGCGCGAGGGCGGCGAGGAGCAGGGGCGGGCGCATGGGCGAAGGGATCCGTCTCGTCGGGGTGGTCGCGCCAGCCTTGCCGCACCCGCCGCGTTCCGCCAAGTACCGCCGCCATGATCACCGTTCCGACCAAGCCCTTTCCCGACCAGAAACCCGGCACGTCGGGCCTGCGCAAGAAGGTCCGCACCTTTCAACAGCCCGGTTACGCCGAGAACTTCATCCAGTCGGTCTTCGACGTCGTGGAGCGAGCGGCAAGCGCGACGATCGTGATCGGCGGCGACGGCCGTTACCTTAACCGCGAGGTGATCCAGGTCGCGGTCCGCATGGCCGCGGCGAACGGCTACGCCCGCGCCGTGGTCGGCCGGGGCGGCATCCTGTCCACCCCCGCCGCCAGCCACCTGATCCGGCTGCGCGGGGCGTCGGGCGGGCTGATCCTGTCCGCCTCGCACAATCCCGGCGGCCCCGAGGAGGATTTCGGGATCAAGTACAACATCGCCAACGGCGGCCCCGCGCCCGAATGGGTGACGGAGGCGATCCACGCCCGCACCCTCGTCATCGACGAGTACCGGATCGAAGGCGCGCCCGACCTCGATCTCGATCGCCTGGGCGAGGTCGCTGTCGGCGGGATGACGGTCGAGATCGTCGATCCCGTCGCCGACTACGCCGCGTTGATGGAAACGCTGTTCGACTTTCCCGCGATCCGCCTCGCGGTCGAGGGCGGGCTGACGATGGCCTTCGACGCGATGAGCGCGGTCACCGGCCCCTACGCGACCGAGATACTGGAGCGGCGCTTGGGGTTCCCGCCCGGCACCGTCCGGAACGGCACGCCGCTCCCCGATTTCGGCGGCCACCATCCCGACCCCAATCTCGTCCACGCCGCCGGGCTGTACGCGCTGATGATGGGCCCGGACGCCCCCGATCTCGGCGCGGCGTCGGACGGGGACGGCGACCGCAACCTGATCGTCGGGCGCGGGCGCTTCGTCACGCCGTCGGACAGCCTCGCCATGCTCGCCGCCAACGCGCATCTCGCGCCCGGGTATGCGGGCGGGCTGAAGGGCATCGCCCGCTCCATGCCGACCAGCGCCGCCGCCGACCGCGTCGCGGCCGCGCTGGGCGTTCCCGCCTTCGAGACCCCGACAGGGTGGAAGTTCTTCGGCAACCTGCTCGACGCCGGCATGGCCACGATCTGCGGCGAGGAGAGCGCCGGCACCGGTTCCGACCATGTCCGCGAGAAGGACGGGCTGTGGGCGGTCCTCCTCTGGCTCAACATCCTGGCCGTCACGGGCAGGAGCGTGGACGAGATCGCCCGCGATCACTGGGCGCGCTTCGGCCGCAACTACTACGCCCGCCACGATTACGAGGCGGTCGAGACCGAACGCGCCGACGCGCTGATGGCCGAACTACGCGGCGGGCTCGAAGCGCTCCCCGGCCGCTCCTTCGGCGACCTCACGGTCGAGGCGGCGGACGACTTCGCCTATCACGACGCCACCGACGGCTCGGTCAGCCGCAACCAGGGCGTCCGCGTGCTGTTCGCAGGAGGCAGCCGCGTCGTGTTCCGCCTGTCGGGCACCGGCACCAGCGGCGCGACGCTGCGCGTCTATCTCGAACGCTACGAGCCCACCGGCGGCGGCCTCGACCGCGACACGCCCGATATGCTGGGCGCCCTGATCGCGGCCGCCGAGGACATCGCCGGCATCGCCCGCCATACGGGCCGCGCCGCGCCGGACGTCGTGACGTGACCCCCGCCTCCGCCCGCCCGGCGGAGGACGACCGGACGACCCCGCCCTGGCGACACCTCTATCTTCAGGTTCTCGCCGCCATCGTGATCGGCGCGCTGCTCGGCCACTATGCGCCAGGGACCGGCCGAGCGTTGAAGCCGCTCGGCGACGGCTTCATCAAGCTCGTGAAAATGGTGATCGCCCCCGTCATCTTCCTGACGTTGTCCGGCGGGATCGCGGGGATGCGCGAGCTGGGCGCGGTGGGCCGCGTCGCCGGCCGCGCGCTCGGCTATTTCCTCGTCGTGTCCACGCTCGCGCTGCTGGTCGGGCTCGCGGTCGCCAACATCGTGCGGCCCGGCGCGGGAATGGACGTCGACCCCGCCACGCTCGATACCGGAGCGGTCGCGGGCTACGCGGCCAAGGCGCACGATACGGGGCTGGCCGAGTTCCTGCTGGGCGTCATCCCCGACACGCTCGTCTCCGCGCTGACCTCGGGCTCCATCCTCCAGACATTGTTCGTCGGCGTCCTGTTCGGCGTCGCCCTGCTCCTGGTCGGCGAGCCCGCGCGCCCGCTCGTCCTCACCCTCGAACGGCTGACGACCGTCGTGTTCCGCATCGTCGCCATCCTGATGCGCCTGGCCCCGATCGGCGCGTTCGGCGCGATCGCCTTCACCGTCGGCCAGTACGGCGCGGGGTCGCTCGTCCGGCTGGGCGGGCTGGTCGCCACCTTCTACGGGACTTCGCTCCTGTTCGTGCTCCTCGTGCTGGGCGGGGTCGCGCGCCTGCACGGCTTTTCGGTCCTGCGGCTCGTCGCCTATCTCAAGTCGGAGCTGCTCCTCGTCCTCGGCACCTCCTCCTCCGAATCCGCGCTCCCGGCGCTCATGACCCGGCTGGAGGAGGCGGGATGCGACCGCGCCGTCGTCGGGCTGGTCGTGCCGACCGGCTATTCGTTCAACCTCGACGGCACCAACATCTACATGACGCTGGCCGCGCTGTTCATCGCCCAGGCCTGCGGCGTGGAGCTCGGCTGGGGCGACCAGTTCGCGCTGCTCGGCGTCGCCATGATCAGCTCCAAGGGCGCGGCGGGCGTCACCGGCGCGGGGTTCATCACCTTGGCGGCCACGCTGTCGATCGTGCCGGGCGTGCCCGTCGCGGGCATGGCGCTGATCCTGGGCGTCGACCGCTTCATGAGCGAGTGCCGCAGCGTGGTGAATTTCATCGGTAACGCTGTCGCCGCGATCGTGGTCGCGCGCTGGGAGGGCAAGCTCGACCGCGAGAAGCTGGCGGCGGCGCTGGGTTAGGCGGGTGCCTTGCCCCAATATTCGTCCCTGAGCAGCCGCTTGTAGAGCTTGCCCGTGTCGTGCCGCGGCAGCTCCCGCCGGAAATCCACGCGCCGGGGTGCCTTCACATGGCTGAGGTTCGCCCGGGCGAAGGCGATCAGCTCGGTCGCCAGCTCGGGCCCGGCGGTCTCCGGGTCGCGCGGTTGCACCACCGCGACCACCTCCTCGCCCATCTCGTCATGCGGCGCGCCGATCACGGCCACGTCCACGACCTCCGGGTGGGTGACGAGCAGGTTCTCGATCTCGGCCGGGTAGATGTTCACCCCACCCGATATGATGGTGAAGCTCTTGCGGTCGGTCAGGTAGAGATAGCCGTCCTCGTCGACCCAGCCGACATCGCCCAAGGTCGTCCAGCCATGCCGGTTCGCCGCCTCCGCCGTCTTGCCCGGGTCGTTATGGTACTCGAACGCGCTCCCGCCCGCGAAATAGACCGTCCCCTCGGCGCGCGGCGGCAGCGGCTCGCCGTCCTCGCCGCAGATGGTCGTCCGCGCGGTCAGGTTGCGCCCGACGGAGCCGGGCCGTTCCAGCCATTCGGCCGCCGAGATCGCGCAGAAACCGTTGCCCTCCGTCCCCGCGTAATATTCGGCGATGATCGGGCCCCACCAGTCGATCATCGCGCGCTTTACCGGCTGCGGGCACGGCGCGGCGGCGTGCCAGACCGACTTGAGCGAGGACATATCGTACCGCGCGCGCACCGGGGCGGGCAGCTTCAGCAGCCGCACGAAGTGCGTCGGCACCCATTGCGCGTGCGTGACCTCGTACCGTTCGATCGCGGCGAGCGCGCCCTCGGGATCGAAGCGGTCCATCACCACCACCGTCCCGCCCAGCTGCTGGACCGCCATCGACCAGCGGAGCGGGGCGGCGTGGTAGAGCGGCGCCGGCGACAGATACACCATGTCGGGCGTGAAGCCGTACAGCGCCCGGCCCAGCGTCACGAGCACCGACGGCTCCGTCCCGAACGGCTCGAACGAGAGCGGATGCCTGATCCCCTTGGGCCGCCCGGTCGTACCGGACGAATAGAGCATGATCTGTCCTGGCGTCGGGTCGTCGAGCGGCGCGTCGCTCCACGCGTCGCGCGCTTCCTCGTAGGAAGGGTAGCCGTCGGCCACGCCGTCGCACATGAACAGCGGCATGTCGCCCAGCGCGGGCCGGAGCGCCCCGGCGAGCCCGGCCACGCCCGCGCTCGCGATCAGCACCGTCGAACCGGAGTCGCGGACGATATACTCGGCCTCCGCGGCGGTCAGCTTGGACGACAGGCAGGTGCAATAGACCCCGCACCGCTCCGCCGCCCACATCACCTCCAGATAGCGCGGGGAGTTGTCCATCAGCACCGCCACCCCGTCGCCGCGCGCCAGCCCGAGCGACCGGATCAGCCGCGCCCCCCGGTTGGCCCTTGCGTCGAGCTCGGCATATGTCACCGCCTCCCCGGTAGCGGCCATGATGTAGGCGGGCTTGTCGGGCGCGGCGCGCGCGTGCGCGACGGGGTGGAGCATCGATGGCTCGGTCATCCGCTCTCCTCGGCGCGGCTGGACGGCGTCGCGCTTCCGGGCGAAGGGTTCGACATGGCGATTGCCCTGTCAAGCGATCCGGCGCGATGAGGGCGCTGACCGTTTCGGCGTTGTCGGACGACCTGTCGGGCGTCGCGCTCCAGGACACGCCCGAGCCGGAGCGCCGACCCGGCCAACTCGTCATCCGCGTCCGGGCGGCGTCGCTCAACTACCCCGATCTGTTGATGACGCGCGGGACCTATCAGCTCAAACCGGCCCTCCCCTTCGCGGTCGGCATGGAGATGGCGGGCGAGGTGGTCGCCTGCGATCCGGACGACGGCTTCGCGCCGGGCGACCGGGTCGCGGCGGGCACGCGGCTGGGCGCGTTCGCCGATCTCGTCGCGGTGGACGCGCGCGCCGCGCGGGCGATCCCGCCGGGGATGGACGACGCGACGGCCGCCTCGCTCGGCGCGGCGTACCTGACGGCCTACGTCGCGCTCGTCCGGCTCGGCCGGATGGAGCCCGGCGAATGGGTGCTCGTCCACGGCGCGACCGGCGGCGTCGGGCTCGCCGCGCTCGACCTCGCCCGCGCGCTCGGGGCCAGGGTCGTCGCCACTTCGCGGTCGCCGGACAAGCTCGCGCTGGTCGAGCGGGAGTACCGGCCCGACGCGACCCTCCCCGCCCCCGGCTTCCGCGGGGGAGTGAAGGGGCTGACCGGCGGCGGGGCCGACCTGGTGTTCGATCCCGTGGGCGGCGACGTGTTCGACGAATCCACCCGCTGCACCGCGTTCGGCGGCCGCCTGCTGGTGGTCGGCTTCACCTCGGGCCGGATCGCGACCGTCCCCACCAACATCCCGCTCATCAAGGGCTTCTCCGTCGTCGGCGTCCGCGCGGGCGAGTATGGCCGCCGCTTTCCCGAACGCGGCGCGGAGGACCTGGACGCGGTCTGGGCGCTCGCCGCCGCGGGGCGCATCCGCCCGCGCGTCCACGCGACCTTGAAGCTGGCCGACTGGCGCGACGCGTTCGAGGCTATGGCGCTCAGCCGCTATGTCGGTAAGCTCGTCCTCGTCCCCTGACGGAGTGCCCGCCCATGCCCGGATACGACCACATCATCATCGGCGCGGGCTCGGCCGGGTGCGTGCTCGCCAACCGGCTGACCGAGGACCCGGCCTGCCGCGTGCTCCTGCTGGAGGCGGGTGGCAGGAACTCCGCCGTCCTCGTCCGGATGCCCGCGGGCGTGGGCGAACTCATCAAGGCCAAGTCCAAGCATAATTGGGGTTTCGAGACCGCGCCCGAACCGCATCTGGAGAACCGTCGCCTGTGGTGGCCGCGCGGCAAGGGACTGGGCGGATCGTCCGCGATCAACGGCATGATCTACATGCGCGGCCACCCCCGGGACTACGACGAGTGGCGCCAGATGGGCCTGAGCGGCTGGGGCTGGGACGAGGTGCTTCCCTATTTCCGACGCCTCGAACGCCACCACCGCGGCGGCGAGCATCACGGATCGGACGGCCCGCTTCACGTCTCGGCGGGCGAGAATGACAGCCCCTTCCACGACGCGCTGATCCAGGCGGGCGCCCAAGCGGGCTATCCCGTCACCGACGATTTCAACGGCGCGGATTTCGAGGGGTTCGGCCGCTACGACCTGACCGTTTCGGACGGCCGCCGCTGGAGCGCCGCCGAGGCCTATCTGCGCCCCGTCCTCCACCGCCCCAACCTGACCGTCGTGACCAAAGCGCGCACCACCCGCATCCTGGTGGAGCGCGGCCGCGCGGTCGGTGTCGAGTATGTCCGCGGCCGCCGCGCGCCCGAGACGGCGCGGGCGGACCGCGAGGTGCTGCTCGCCGCCGGCGCGGTGCAGTCGCCGCACATCCTGCAACTTTCCGGCATCGGCGCGGCGGACGCGCTCAAGAGCGCCGGGGTGAAGCCGGTCCACGACCTGCCCGGCGTCGGCGAGAACCTCCAGGACCATCTCGACGTCATCATGAACTGGCGCAGCCAGGGGCTCGTCACCGGCTACTCCTCGACGCGCGGGCTGAACCAGCTCAAGGTCGGGCTCCAGTATCTGCTCCGCGGAACCGGCCTCGGCCGCCAGCAATTCCTCGAGTCCGGCGCCTTCATCCCGTCGCGTCCCGGCCTGTCGCGCCCCGACATCCAGATCCACGCGGTGCTGGCGATCATGTCCGAGCATGGCCGGGTCAAGGCGACGGAGGACGGCTTCTCGCTCCATTTCTGCCAGCTTCGCCCGGAGAGCCGGGGCACGATCGGCCTGGCCTCCGCCGACCCTTTCGCCGACCCGGTGATCCGCGCCAATTACCTGTCCACGCCCGAGGATCGGCGCGTCATGCGCGAGTCGGTCCGCATCGGGCGCGAGGTGGTGGGCCAGGCCGCGCTCGCCCCCTACGCCCGCGAGGAGCTGCGCCCCGGCCCCGAGGTGGAGAGCGACGCCGAGGTCGACGCCTGGGTCCGCCGCACCGCCGAGACGATCTACCACCCGGTCGGCACCTGCCGCATGGGCACCGCGGACGACGCCCGCGCGGTGGTCGACGGCGAGCTCCGGGTGCGCGGGATCGAGTCCTTGCGCGTCATCGACGCGTCGGTGATGCCCAGCCTGGTCAGCTCGAACACCAACGCCCCCACCATCATGATCGCCGAGCGGGCGGCGGACCTGATCCGGGGCCGGGCGACGCTGGCGCGGGCCGCCTGATTCCCGATCCGCTGGCGCGGGCGGCCTAGCCCGCGCGTTCCCCCTCCCACCGCGCCTGATACGTCGCCTTCAGTCCCACCTTGTCGATCTTCTCCGTCCCCAGCCGGGGCAGCGGATCGTGCGTGATCCAGATGCGCGGCGGCACCTTGAACGCGGCGATGCGCGCGTGGAGGAACGCCTTGAGCGCGTCCTCGTCCACCCCCGCCCCGTCGCGCGGCTCGACCACCGCGCCCGGCACTTCGCCGAACCGCTCGTCCGGCAGCGCGAACACCGCCGCCTCGGCGATGTCGGCATGCTCGTACAGCGCCGCCTCGACCTCCTGGCAGCTGATGTTCTCGCCGCCGCGGATGATGATGTCCTTCTTGCGGTCGACGATGAACAGATACCCGTCCTCGTCCAGATAGCCGATGTCGCCCGTCCGGAAATACCGGTCGGGCGTGAACGCGGCCGCCGTCGCTTCCCGGTCGTTCCAGTACTCGCGGAAGTTGCAGATCGACCGGATGCACACCTCGCCCCGCTCGCCCGGCCCCAGCTTGCGTCCCGCGTCGTCGACGACCGCCAGGTCGACCAGCGGCAGCGAGGGCCGCCCCGCCGAGCTCGGCTTGGCGAGATAGTTGGTCCGCCAGTTCCCCGTGCCGACCCCGTTCGTCTCGGTCAGCCCGTAGCCGATCAGCGGCGCGCCGCCGCCCATCTCCTCGTCGATCCGCTTGACGTGCTCGACCGGCCGGGGGGCACCCCCGGCGGCGAAATCGGTGACGGTGGACAGGTCGTACTTCGCGCGCTCGGGATGATTCAGTATCTCGAAGCTCATCAGCGGCACGCCGACGAAATACGTCACCTTCTCGCGGTCGATCAGCCGCATCGCCTCCTCCGCGTCCCATTTGGGCATCAGCACCAGCTTCCGGCCCATCGCGAAGCTCTGGAGGAACATCGGCACCATCGCGGTGACGTGGAACAGCGGCAGGTTGAGGAGCGTCGCGGGCTGGCCTGTCGGCGGTTTCCCTTGCGCGATCGAGATGCCCAGCATCACCATCAGCTGCGCCAGATAGTTGAACGTCGCTTGGCATACCGCGCGGTGATCGGACAGCGCGCCCTTCGACTTGCCCGTCGATCCCGAGGTGAACAGGATCGTCGCATGGTCGTCCGGCCCGATCTCGGGCAGCACGGCGGCGGCGGCGCGACCAAGGACCGCCATCGCCTCGCCGAGCGGCAGCGTATCGTCGATCGTCACCACGCGCGCGCGCAACGCCTCGATCGCCCCCAGCCGCTTGGCGCGGGGCGGATCGGCCAGGATCAGCGAGCATTCGACGTCCGCGACCGCCGCCGCCAGCTCATGGCCCTGCCACCAGCCGTTGAGCAGGGTCGCCACCCCGCCCGCCAGCACCACGCCCATATAGAGCGCGATCCAGCTCGGGCTGTTGCGCATCGCGATCCCGACCCGGTCGCCGCGCGCGATCCCGTGAACCCCCACCAGCGCCCGCGCGACCGCTTCCGCCTGCGCCATCACCTCCGCGAAGGTCAGCCGTTCCCCGCCCGCCACCAGGAACGTGGTTCCCGCATGGGCCGCGCAGTAATGCCGCAGGTACGCCGCGAGCGTCGGCGGCGCGGCCGCGATCACCGGCAGCGCCAGCCCGTCCCGCAGGATCGTTCCCAGCGCGGCCAACCCGCCCTCGCCCGTCACCTGGGCCAGCCCGGCGTCCATCATGCGGTCCAGTTCGGTCGGCATCCTTCTCTCCACCTAAGCTGTTGGCCTTGGCCTTGCGCACCCTTATGCAGACGCCTCGCCAGGGGGAAAGTCATTTGATCGGGCTCATCGACACCGCGACGGCCGCCATCGGGACAGGGGCCGCCGACGCCATCCGCTTCGCCGACCTGGGGCTCCGGCCCGAGGTGTTCACGATCGGCTTCTTCTCGCTCCGCTGGTATAGCCTGGCCTACATCGCGGGCATCGTGCTCGGCTGGTGGTACCTGCTGCGCCTCCTGAAGCAGCCCGGCGCGCCGATGGCCAGGCGTCACGCCGACGACCTCGTCTTCTACGCCACGCTCGGCATCATCCTCGGCGGGCGGCTCGGCTATGTGCTGTTCTACGCGCCCGACATGCTCCTCAACCCCTTGCGCGTCCTCAGGTTGTGGGACGGCGGCATGTCGTTCCACGGCGGCGTGATCGGCACCTCGCTGGGGCTGATCCTGTTCGCGCGCGCGCACAAGCTCGACTGGCTGCGCGTCCACGACTACGTCGCCTGCTGCGTGCCGTTCGGGCTGTTCTTCGGGCGGATCGCCAACTTCATCAACGGCGAGCTCTGGGGCCGCCCGACCGACGCGCCCTGGGGCATCGTTTTCGACCGCACCGTCCCCTTCGGCGTCCTCGAGCCCGCGCGCCACCCCAGCCAGCTCTACGAGGCGGGGCTCGAAGGCCTGGCGCTCGGCCTGCTCCTCTCCTTCGCCTTCTGGCGCACCAGGGCGCGCTACGAGCCGGGCTTCCTCGTCGGCCTGTTCCTGCTCGGCTACGGCGTCGCGCGCTTCGCCGTCGAGTTCTTCCGCGAACCCGACAGCCACCTGCGCGCATTCGCCGAGGCGACCGGCCTCCATATGGGCCAGTGGCTGTGCGTCCCCATGATCCTGGGCGGCGCGTATCTGATCGGCACCGCCAAGGGCCGCCGCCGGCGCGTGGAGCCGATCGCGGGAACGGAAAGCGTGGCGTGATCCACCCTCCTTCGCACCAATCCCGTCACCCCAGCGTAGGCTGGGGTCTCGTGGTTCGGGCAGGGTGTCCTCTTGGCGGGAGACCCCAGCCTACGCTGGGGTGACGGGAATGCATGGATAGCGCCCCCGCCCTCCCCGAACGCCTCGCCCGGGCGATCGCGCTCGCCGGGCCGATCCCGGTCGCGCGGTTCATGGCGGCCGCCAACGCGCATTATTACGCCACGCGCGATCCCCTGGGCGCGGCCGGCGACTTCACCACCGCGCCCGAGATCAGCCAGATGTTCGGCGAGCTGATCGGGCTGTGGTGCGCGGACCTGTGGGACCGCGCGGGGCGTCCCGATGTCCATTGGATAGAGCTCGGCCCCGGCCGCGGCACGCTCGCCGCCGACGCGCTGCGCTCGATGGCCAAGGCGGGGCTGACCCCGCCCGTCCACCTGGTCGAGACCAGCCCCGTCCTCCGCGCGGCCCAGGCCGGACGGCTGCCCGGCGCGACCTGGCACGACGCGGTCGACACGCTCCCGACCGACCGGCCGCTGCTCGTCGTCGCCAACGAGTTCTTCGACGCGCTCCCCATCCGCCAGCTCGTCAAGCGCGGCGACGACTGGCGCGAGCGCTTCGTCGCCGCGCAGGACACGCTGTTCCTCCCCATCGCGGGCAAGCCCGTCCCCGCCGCGGTCATCCCCGAACACCTGCGGGGTGCCGCCCCCGGCTCGATCATCGAGACCTGTCCCGCCGCCGTCGCGGTCGTCCGCGCGCTCGGCGGCCGCATCGCCGCGCAGGGCGGCGCGCTGCTCGTGGTCGATTACGGCTATGACGGCCCCGCGATCGGCGACACGCTCCAGGCGGTGCGCGGCCACGCCCGCGCCAACCCGTTCGAGCATCCCGGCGATCAGGACCTGACCGCCCATGTCGACTTCGCGACGCTCGCCGCCGCCGCGCAAGCGGACGGTGTCGCGGCCTGGGGACCCGTCGCGCAAGGCGACTTCCTCGTCGCGCTCGGCATCGACACCCGCGCCGCCGCGCTCGCCCGCGCCGCGCCCGGCCGCGCCGACGAGATCGCCGCCGCCCGCGCCCGGCTGGTCGGCGGTATGGGCGAACTGTTCCGCGTCCTCGCGCTGACGCACCGCGACTGGCCGCGACCCGCGGGGTTCGTATGAAGCACCCTCACTCACCCGTCACCCCGGACTTGTTCCGGGGTCCATCGTTGTTCACGCTCCCAAATGTCGGGTCGCGGACAACGATGGATGCCGGAACAAGTCCGGCATGACGAGATCGGAAAACCCAACCCTCTTCACCATCCGTCGCGCGGTCCCCGCCGACGCGCCCGCGCTGGGCGCGATGGGCGAGCGGTCCTTCCGCGAGACGTTCGACGACGTGCCCGAGTCCGAGCTCGTCCCCTGGCTGGAGCGCACCTTCGGCGCGTCCGCGCTCGCGCCCCAGCTCGACCCGGCGGGCGACACGGAGATCGCGGTCGCCGAGGATGCCGGGCGCATCGTCGGCTTCGTCAAGCTCACCCCGCTCACCCTTCCCCGCTTCGCCCCCGACGCCACGCCGCTGGAGCTGAAGCAGCTTTATGTCCTGAAGGACTGGCAGGGCGCGGGCGTGGCGGACGCGCTCACGAGATGGCTCCTCGACCGCGCCCGCGCCCGCGGGGCCGACGCGCTCTATCTCAGCGTCTACGAGCGCAACGCCCGCGCCATCGCCTTCTATCGCCGCTACGCCTTCCGCCCCGTCGGCACGCACCCTTTCGTGATCGGCGCGCATGTCGACATCGATCCCGTCATGCGCGCCGACCTGCGCGCCCAGGTGATCCGCAGCGCCGCGCTGGCGGGCGTCCCCCACGGCTTTTGCGGCCGGCGCGGCGGCGTCACGACGGGGCCGCTGGCCGAACTCGACATGGGCCGCCGGGGGCAGGACGAGATCGGCCCCGACCTCGCCGAGAACCGCCGCCGCGTGGTCGCCGCGGTCCGTCCCGACGCCACGCTCCAGACGTTGTACCAGGTCCACTCCGCGGAAGTGGTCACCGTCCGCGAGCCGCTCGACGACCGCGCCCGCCCCCATGCCGACGGGGTGGTCACCGACCGCCCCGGCCTGCTGCTCGGCATCCTGACCGCCGACTGCGCGCCCGTGCTCCTCGCCGACCGGCGCGCGGGCGTGATCGGCGCGGCGCATGCCGGATGGAAGGGCGCGCTGGCGGGCGTCGTCGAACGCACGGTGGAGGCGATGGAAGCGCTCGGCGCGGACCGATCGCGCATCGCCGCCGCGATCGGCCCGTGCATCGCCCAGGCGAGCTACGAGGTCGACGCGGCGTTCCGCCATCGCTTCGCCGCGGCC
>CAXTFF010000010.1:0-944 GCA_964243325.1 uncultured Sphingomonas sp. | reverse complement strand
CGCCGTCGTTTCGACCTCGAGGGCCATGTCGCGCGGCGGCTCGCCCAGGCCGGCGTCGCGCGGGTCGACCCGCTCGGCCTCGACACCTATGCCGACGAGGCGCGCTTCTACAGCTACCGCCGCGCCACCCACCGGGGCGAACCCGATTACGGCCGCCAGATCGCGGTGATCGGGCTGTAGATCGGCGCTGTCCTACAGCGCGGCCGATCGGTAACGCCCTTGCGATGATGACCCGACCTCACCTTCCACCGGCCAGGTCCGGTCAGGCGGCGGACATCATGTGCGCAACGAAATTACAGGCCCGTGTAACGGAATTGCCGAACGGGCTTGACATGTTTGAACCGTCGCCGGTCCGGGGCATCGGTGGACACCCGCGACTCGCAGGCCTAACCCGCGCCCATCCCGCCCCGTCCGGGCGGCCACACGTCCAGAGGGCAGCATGACCGACATCACCAACGAATCCGAAGCCGACATGTCCGCTGTCCCCGCGCCCACGCGGATCAAGCCCAAGGCGGAGGTCAGCGAGATCGGCGGCCGCAAGCTGAAGGCGTCGACGCTGATGATGGGCCACGGCTACGACCCCATGCTGTCGGAGGGGTCGCTGAAACCCCCCATCTTCCTCACCTCCACCTTCGTCTTCCCCAACGCGGCGGCGGGCAAGCGCCATTTCGAGGGCGTGACGGGCAAGCGTCCCGGCGGCGCGGAGGGCCTCGTCTATTCGCGCTTCAACGGCCCCAACCAGGAGATCCTGGAGGATCGCCTGGCCGTCTGGGAGGAGGCCGAGGACGCGCTCGCCTTTTCCTCGGGCATGTCCGCGATCGCGACCCTGTTCCTGGCGATGGTCAAGCCGGGCGACACGATCGTCCATTCCGGCCCGCTCTACGCCGCCACCGAGACGCTGATCGGCCGCGTGCTCGGCAAGTTCGGGGTCAAGTGGCTCGATT
>CAXTFF010000009.1:17137-17755 GCA_964243325.1 uncultured Sphingomonas sp. | reverse complement strand
GCGCTCAGGGTGGCGGTCGGCAGGGCGGTGGCCAGCAGGCCGATCGCCAGCATCAGTTTACGCATCTACTCTCTCGTCGTCGTCCGGGTCGGGCGTCATGGGCCCGGCCGCATAACGGGTTCCGGTGACATAGGTTGCACGGCATTGGGTGCGATTGCCCCCGTCATAGCCGCACCATCCGCATCCCCCGTTCGCCGTAACGCGGGCCCGCCGTGCCGCCGCGCGGGGCGGCCCGATCCAGCTCAGCCAGGTCCGCCGCGCTCAACGTCACTTCCGCCGCGCCCGCGCTGTCGCGCATGGTCTCGCGGCGCTTGACGCCGGGGATGGGAACGATGTCATCGCCCTGCGCCAGCAGCCAGGCGAGCGCGATCTGGGCGTTGGAGACCTGGTGCCGGTCGGCGACCGCCTTGACCGCGCCGACGATGGCGAGGTTGGCGGGCATGTTCTCCGCCGAATAGCGCGGGTCGTTCCTGCGCCAGTCGTCGGCGGCGAGGTCGTCCAGGCTGGTAATGCCGCCCGCCAGGAAACCGCGGCCGAGCGGCGAGTATGGGACGAAGCCGATATGGTGCTCGCGGCAGATAGCCAGGATCTCGTCCTCGACGTCGCGCTCCCACAGCG
>CAXTFF010000009.1:699-17127 GCA_964243325.1 uncultured Sphingomonas sp. | reverse complement strand
CGGTGATGGGGTGGGTGGCGGCGGCGCGGCGCAGCGTGTCGGGGCCCGCCTCCGACAGGCCGAGGAAGCGGACCTTGCCCTCGGCGACGAGCTCGCCCATCGCGCCCACCGTCTCCTCGATCGGCACGTTCGGGTCGACGCGGTGCTGGTAGAACAGGTCGATCGCCTCGACGCCGAGGCGCTGGAGCGAGCCTTCGACCGAGGCGCGGGCGTTGGCGGGGCTGCCGTCGACGCCGACGATCTCCTTGCCATCGAACTTGAAGCCGAACTTGGTGGCGAGGACCACGCCGTCGCGGCGGCCTCGGATCGCCTGGCCGACCAGCTCCTCGTTCTGGAAGGGCCCATAGATCTGCGCGGTGTCGAAGAAGGTGACGCCGAGCTCGAGCGCTTCGTGGATGGTGCGGGTGGACTCGTCCTCGGTCGCGGTGCCGTAGGTGATGTTGCCGTCGCGGATCATCGGCATGCAGCCGATGCCGATGGCGGAGACCTCCAGGACGCCTCCAAGCGTGCGGTACTTCATAGGGTCGGCTCCTGGACGGGTGTCCGGGCTGCAACGGTCGCGGTGGCCGCAAGGTTCATCGACACGTTGCCGAGTGTACGGAAGATGTCGGGGATCGTCTCCACCGCGATCAGCAGGCCGAGCGGCGCGATGGGGACGCCGAGCGCGACCGCGACGGGCGCGATGGAGGCGAAGTAGGTGATCTGCGCGGGGAGGCTGACCGAGCCCAGCGACACGAGAGCGCCGACCGCGACGGCGGCCAGCAGGTTTCCGGGCTCCACGGGGACGCCGAACCAGGCGGCGATGTAGAGCGCGACCGCGACGTTCATGGCGGGCTGGGTCGCGCGGAATATGGCGACGCCCACGGGGAGCGTCACGCCCGACACGGCTGTCGGGATGCGGAGCGCGGCGGCGGCGTCGATCATGGCGGGGAGCGTCGCCAGCGAGGACTGGGTGCTGGCGGCGACCGCCTGCGCGGGGAGGATCGCGCGGGCGAAGCGGGCGGGGGACACGCGGCCGCCGACCAGCGCGACGAGGTAGGACAGCGCGATCACGACCACGCCGATGCTGGCCACGACCGCGATATAATGGAGCAGCGCTCCGAACGCCGCTCCGCCCGCGCGCGCGCCGACCACGAACGCCAGCGCGAACACGCCGACCGGGGCCAGCACCAGGATCCAGCCGACGAGCACGAGCATGGCGTCGCGGATGGCGGCGAACAGCCCGACGATCCGGTCGCGGCCGTCTGGTTCCAAGCGGGTGACGGCGAAGGCGAAGGCGAGGAAGAACACGATCAGCGAGAGGAGCGCGTTGTTGGCGGCGGCCGCAACGACGTTGGTGGGGACGATGGTGGCGAAGAACTCGGCGATCGGCGGCGGCGGGGCGACCGGGACCGCGCCGGTCAGCGCGGCGCGCAGCGACGCCGCGGCCCCGGCGGGCACGGGGACGAGGCGGAGCAGGAGCGGGGTGACGAGCGCGGCGATCGCCCCGGTGACGAACACGCCGCCCACGAACAGCGCGATCGCGCGCGCGGCGACGCGGCCGGCGCTGGCCGCCGCGGCCGTCTGCGCGACGCCCGTCACGAGCAGCGCGGTGACGAGCGGGATCACCGTCATCTGCAGCGCCGACAGCCAGGCATTCCCGATCGGTTCGGCGACGAGCGCCGCGCGGGTCGCGGCGGGCGGGGACAAGGCGGCGAGCGCCACGCCCGAAAGCAGGCCGAGAACGAGCGACAGGAGGATTCGGGTTGCGCGCGACATGCTCGCCCTTTGCGGTGGGGGACGCTACACGCGCCGGTGGGACGTAAGTCTAGCGGAGCGCTCGGGGAAACGAATGGCAAGAAAATATTTCGGCACCGACGGCATCCGCGGGCTGACCAACACCCGGCCGATGACCGCCGACATGGCGATGCGCGTCGGCATGGCGGCGGGGGCCTACTTCCTGCGCGGCGACCACAAGCATCGCGTCGTGATCGGCAAGGACACGCGGCTGTCGGGCTACATGCTTGAATCGGCGCTGGTGGCGGGGTTCACGAGCGTCGGCATGGACGTGGTGATGGTCGGGCCGATGCCGACGCCCGCGGTCGCCATGCTGACGCATTCGATGCGCGCCGACCTGGGCGTGATGATCTCGGCCAGCCACAATCCGTACGCGGACAACGGCATCAAGCTGTTCGGGCCCGACGGCTACAAGTTGTCGGACGAGGCGGAGTCGGCGATTGAGGCGTTGATCGACGGGGACGTACCCCTTGTGGCGGCGGGCGAGATCGGGCGCGCCCGGCGGATCGACGACGCGCAAGGACGCTATATCCACTTCGCCAAGTCGACTTTCCCCGAAAAGGAGCGGCTCGACGGGCTGAAGGTGGTGATCGATTGCGCGAACGGCGCGGCCTACAAGGTCGCGCCGTCGGCCTTGTGGGAGCTGGGCGCGGACGTGGTCGCGATCGGCGTGACGCCCAACGGCAAGAACATCAACGACCGCGTGGGCTCCACCGCGCCGCAGGTCCTGTCGGAGACGGTCGTGGCGAGCGGGGCGGCGATCGGCATCGCGTTGGACGGCGACGCCGACCGGCTGATCGTCGTCGACGAGCATGGCCGCGTCGTGGACGGCGACCAGCTGATGGCGACGATCGCGGCCGCCTGGGCGCGCGCGGGGCGGCTGGCGGGGGGCGGGCTGGTGGCGACCGTCATGTCGAACCTGGGGCTGGAGCGGCATCTGGCGGCGCAGGGGCTGGGGCTGGTGCGCACCCAGGTCGGCGACCGGCACGTGCTGGAGGCGATGCGCGCGCGCGGGTACAATGTCGGCGGCGAGCAGTCGGGGCACATCATCCTGTCCGACTACGCGACCACGGGCGACGCGCTGGTCGCGGCGTTGCAGGTGCTGGCCGAGGTGCGCCGCGCCGGCGCGCCGGCGAGCGAGGTGCTCCACCGGTTCGAGCCGTTGCCGCAGCTGCTCCGCAGCGTGCGGTTCGCCGGCGGCAGGCCGTTGGAGCACGAGGCGGTGCGGGCGTGCATCGCCGAAGCGGAGGCCGAGCTGGCGACGACCGGGCGGCTGGTGATCCGGCCGTCGGGGACCGAGCCGGTGATCCGCGTGATGGCGGAGGGCGAGGACCCGGCCCAGGTCGAACGGGTGGTGACGCGCATCTGCGACGCGGTGCGGGCGGCGGCGTGACGCCGCGCGTTCTTGTGATCGCCGGTTCGGATTCGGGCGGGGGCGCGGGCATCCAGGCGGACATCAAGACGGTCACGATGCTTGGCGGCCATGCGATGACGGCGGTGACGGCGATCACGGCGCAGAACACGCTGGGGGTGCAGGGCGTCCATCCCGTGCCCGCCGAGTTCGTCGTGAGGCAGATGCGCAGCGTGCTGGACGACATCGGCGCGGACGCCGTCAAGATCGGGATGATCGGGTCGGCGCAGACGGCGCACGCGGTCGCGGACGTGCTGGAGCGGCTGGACGTTCCGATCGTGTTCGATCCCGTCATGGTGGCGACGAGCGGGTCGGTGCTGGCGGACGCGGAGACGATCGGCGCGTTCGAGCGGCTGATGCGGATCGCGTCGGTGACGACGCCCAACCTGCCCGAGTTGGAGGCGCTGGGCGGCGAGGAGGCGATGCTGGCGCGGACTTCGGCCTTGTTGGTCAAGGGGGGGCATGGCGGGGGCGAGCACGTCGAGGATCGCCTGGTCACCGAGCAGGGCGAGTGGACGTGGACGAACCGGCGGCTCGACACGGCGCACACGCACGGCACCGGCTGCACGCTTGCAAGCGGGATCGCGGCCGGGCTTGCGGCAGGCAAGCCGATGGAAGTCGCGGTCGAGCAGGCGATCGACTTCGTCCGAAGCGCGCTCGCGGCCGCGCCCGGCTTGGGAGGCGGGCATGGACCACTGGGGCATGCGCTTGGGCTGGTGCCGTTCCACCACCTGCTGGCCGCCCTGGACGACGAAGGCTGGGATGGCGCGGCGTTCGCCGCCCGGTACGGCTGATGACGCTTGCGGAGTTCGATCTCGGCTTTCCCGGCCCGGTATGCGGGGTGGACGAGGTCGGGCGCGGGCCGCTGGCGGGGCCGGTGGTCGCGGCGGCGGTGATCTTGGCCGAAGGGTTCGATCCGGCGGGGATCGCTGATTCGAAGAAGTTGTCGCCGGCCGCGCGCGAGCGGGCGGCGGCGCGGATCACCGGGGCGGCCGCCGTGGGGATCGCGATCGTCGAGCCGGACGAGATCGACCGGCTCAACATCCACGGCGCGACGCTACTCGCGATGGCGCGGGCGGTGGCGGCGCTGCCCGTCCGACCTGGCCATGTGCTGGTCGACGGCAAGTTCCTGCCCCGCCTCGATCACCCCGCGACGGCGGTGATCGGGGGCGACGCGCGGAGCCTGGCGATCGCCGCCGCGTCGATCGTCGCCAAGGTCGCGCGCGACCGGATCATGGTCGCCGCCGCCGAATCATATCCGGAGTACGACTGGACGTCGAACAAGGGCTATCCCGCGCCCCGGCACCTCGCCGCCCTCGCCGAGCACGGGCCGACGCCGCTCCACCGCCGCAGCTTCGCGCCGGTCGCGCGCGCATATCTCGGCCGCTGAGGCTTCACCGCCACACCGCAAGCCGTTGGGTCCCGGTCGGGTCTGTGCCCCCATATCTGGGTAGAACGGCGCGATGTCCCGGTAGGTCAACGGGATCGTTACCACCCGGGTTAACCAATGTCCGCTTGACGGAATCCGGGGTCGGCTGGGATGACGGGCCTCAAGTTCGAGTGGGGGTGAGATGGGGGCGATCGACACGGTCGCGCGGGTTCGCGCGGTGGAGGAGGAGTCCGCTCTCCCCTTGGATCAGATACTCATGGGCGACTGCATCGCCACCATGCGCGCTCTCCCTGACAAGTCGGTCGACATGGTGTTCGCTGACCCGCCCTATAACCTGCAGCTGGGCGGCGAGCTGTTCCGGCCCGACGGCTCCCATGTCGATGCGGTGACCGACGAGTGGGACAAGTTCGACAGTCTGGCCACGTACGACGCGTTCACGCGCGCGTGGCTGGCGCAGGCGCACCGGGTGCTGAAGGACTCAGGGACCATCTGGACGATCGGATCGTACCACAACATCTTCCGCGTCGGCGCGGCGATCCAGGATCTGGGCTTCTGGATCCTGAACGACATCGTGTGGCGAAAAGCCAATCCGATGCCCAATTTCCGCGGCACGCGCTTCACCAACGCGCACGAGACGCTGATCTGGGCGTCCAAGGGCGCGGGCGCGCGGTACACCTTCAACTACCGGTCGATGAAAACGCTGAACGACGAGCTCCAGATGCGCTCCGACTGGGACTTCCCGATCTGCGGCGGGGGGGAGCGGCTCAAGCGCGACGGGGTCAAGGTCCACCCGACCCAGAAGCCCGAGGCGCTGCTCTACCGCGTGCTTCTCGCCTGCACGCAGGTAGGCGATGTGGTGCTCGACCCGTTCTTTGGAACAGGAACGACGGGGGCGGTCGCCAAGCGGCTCGGGCGGCGCTGGATCGGGATCGAGCGCGAGGCGGAGTATTGCGCGGCGGCGGTGGCGCGGATCGACGCGGCGCTGCCGCTCGACGAATCGGCGCTGATGACCATGCAGTCGCCGCGCGCGCAGCCCAAGGTCGCGTTCGGCAAGCTGGTGGAGACGGGGATGCTCGCACCCGGGTCGGTGATCCACGACGCCCGGCGCCGCTGGTCGGCGAGCGTGCGCGCGGACGGATCGCTGCTCAGCGGGTGCGGGGTCGTGGGATCAATCCACAAGCTCGGCTCGACGCTGCAGGGCGCGCCCGCGTGCAACGGCTGGACCTTCTGGCATTACGAGGCGGACGGTGGGCTCAAGCCGATCGACGAGCTGCGGCAGACCTACCTGCTCGCGACGCAGCCTTGAGCCTGCACCTCCGCCCAATCCAGTTCGTCGATACGCCGGTCGGGCGCGATGGGGAGGTCGCGCGGCTGGCGGGCGGGATGCAGTGGTTCGCGGCGTATGAAGTTATCGAGGGCGGGGCGAAACGCACCGTGCCGGTCGCCGAGTTCGAGCGGACGCTGGGCGCGCGAAACGAGCGGGCGGCGACGCTGCACCAGGCGATCACGGCGGCGCGGCCCGCGCTGGCGCTGGGCGGGCGGACGCTCCGCTTCGACCAGCCGCAGGTGGCGGGCATCCTGAACGTCACGTCCGACAGCTTTTCCGACGGCGGCCGGCACGACGACGCGGCGGGCGCGGCGTCGGCCGGGGTGGCGATGGCGGCGGCCGGCGCGGCGTTGGTCGATGTCGGGGGCGAGTCGACGCGGCCGGGTGCCGCGACCGTGTGGGAGGGGGACGAGGCGCGGCGCGTCGTCCCTGCGATCGAACGGCTGGCGGCGGCGGGGACGCTGGTGTCGGCTGATACGCGAAAGGCCGCGGTGATGGAGGCGGCGCTCGGCGCGGGGGCGGCGATCGTCAACGACGTGTCGGCGCTGACGTGGGACGACCGCGCGCTGGACGTGGTCGCGCGCGCTAAATGCCCGGTCGTGCTGATGCACTCGCCCGATCCGGCCAAGGGACCCCATGGCGGGAGCGGCTACCGCGACGTGCTCACCGAAGTGTTCGACTGGCTGGAGGCGCGGGTCGCCGCCGTCGTCGCGGGCGGGGTCGACCGGAGCCGCATCATCATCGATCCGGGCATCGGCTTCGGCAAGTCGTTGGCGGACAACCTGGCGCTCCTGAACGGCCTGGCGATGTTCCACGGCCTTGGCTGCCCGGTGATGTTGGGCGCGAGCCGCAAGCGCTTGATCGGCGCGCTGTCGAACGAAGCGCCGGTCGAGGCTCGCCTCGGCGGCTCGGTCGCGCTGGCGCTGCTGGGCGCGCAGGCGGGGGTGCAGCTGCTGCGCGTCCACGACGTCGCCGAGACGGTGCAGGCGGTCCGGGTGTGGCGCGGCCTGCGCGACCGCGCGCTGGTCGGCTGAGCGCATCCAAACGGCGGCGCGGCCATCAGGGCGGGCGATGAGGGAACAGGCATGATCGTCGATTCGAGGCCGCGCCTGACCAAGATCGTGGCGGACGTATGGCGGCCGTTGACGGCGCTGTTCGTGTGGGACTGCGCGGTGACGGCCTTCTACATCTGGTCGCCCTTTAAGGCGCCCGAGCTGCCGCTGACGTTGTTCGGCACCGCGCTGGCGCTGTTTCTCGGGTTCCGCGACAGTTCGGCCTATCAGCGCTGGTGGGAGGGGCGAACATTGTGGGGCGCGATGATCAACGCGTCGCGCAGCCTGGCGCGGCAGACGCGCAACTTCCTGCCCGATCCCGACGCGCGCGACCTGAAGCGGTCGATCGTGCTGCGTCAGATCGCGTACGTCAACGCGCTCCGGTGCCAGTTGCGCCGCCATCCCGACTTCCGCGAGGGCGAGCTGCTGCGGTTCCTGTCGCAGGGCGAGGCGGAGCCGGCGCTCCGGCGCACCAACGTGCCCAACGGGCTGCTCGACGGGACGTCAAGGCGGATCGACGACGCGCGTAAGGCCGGGTGGATCGACACGGTGCAGCAGGCGTCGATGGAGGGCGTGCTGGTCGACATCGCCAACGCGCAAGGCGGCATGGAGCGGCTGAAGAACACGCCGTTGCCGAGCCAGTACCGGTTCTTTCCGCAGCTTTTCACGCGGGTGTTCTGCATCCTGCTGCCGATCGGGCTGGTCGAGACGTTGGGGATCGCGACGCCGGCGGGATCGACGGTCGCGGGGCTGATGTTCCTGGCGGTGCTGCAGATCGGCGACGACCTGGTCGACCCGTTCGCCGACACGGTCCACGACGTGCCGATGTCGGCCATGTGCCGGACGATCGAGATCGACCTGCTGGAGGCGATCGGCGACGAGGCGCCCGAGCCGCTGGGGCCGGTGAAGGGAGTGTTGTGGTAGGCGCCGGGGCGCACGCGCCGAGCGGAGCTCGAAGCGAGACGCCCAAGCGCGGCCGGCGTGGCCCAGCATACGGCCGACGACGCGGCTTTGCCGCGACGTTCCCCTATCGGAGCAGGTAGCCCCCATCACTCACCAGCACCGAGCCGGTGATCGTGGCCGCCGCGTCCGACAACAGGAACGCGATCTGTCCGGCCACCTCTTCCGGCTTGGCGAAGCGACCGAGCGGGGTCGTGGCCGCCAGCTCGCCAAAGGCGGCCTCGCGGCCGACCTCGCCCACGCGGTCGGCGAACATCGGCACGGCGTCCCACACCGGCGTCTCGACGCCCGCGGGCGCGACCGCGTTGACGCGGATGCGGGCGGCCGCGCCCTCCTTGGCCGCGACCCGGGCGAGGTGGAGGAGCGCGGCCTTGGACGCGCCGTAGGCGGCGACGCCCGCCTCCGCCTTGATGCCGGTGGCCGAGGCGACGCAGACGATCGCGCCGCCCGCCCGCATGGCGCGCATCGCGGCGCGCAGCGTCAGGAACGCGCCGTCAAGGTTCACCGACAGGATGCGCCGCCATTCGGCGAGCGGATGGTCGACGATCGGCGACGCGCCCGCGACGCCCGCGTTGACGACCGCCAGGTCGAGGCCGGAAAGGTCGAGCGCGTCCCAGAACGCCTCGTCGCGCACGTCGCCGGACGCGCGGGTCACGGCGCAGGGCAGGTCGACCCGGACGAGCGCGGCCTTATCGACATCGACCAGGATCAGGCGGGCCGCGCCATGCTCGGCAAGGTTCGCCGCGACGGCGAGGCCGATGCCGGACGCGGCGCCGGTGACGAGGGCGGTGCGGTCGGTGAAGCCGGGCATCTCCGCCCCGTAGCGCGGCCGCGGCGGGGCTGTCACCCGCGGCGGTTGCGACCATAGCCGGGCCGAAGCATTATGTTCCCGCCGACCGGCTCCGAATGCGGGTCGGCGTTGATCCAGAGGTGTCGATGCAGTCCGAACCCCACGCCGTCTGGGAAGCCATGATCCGGTCGGACCCCGCGCCCATCTGCGCGTTCGACGCCGAATACCGCCTGATCGCCTTCAACCGGGCGCACAACGACGAATTCCGGCGCGTCAACGGCTTCGACACCAGGCTGGGCGACGTCTTCCCCGACCTGTTTCCGGCCGAGCAGCGCCCGGTGATGCGCGCGCTGATGGCGCGGGCGCTGGCGGGGGAGGCGTTCACCGCGGTCGAGGAGTTCGGGCTGGCCGAGCTGGGCGCGCCGCATTGGGCGATCCGCTACACGCCCATCCACGGACCAGGGGGCGCGGTGGTCGGGGCGTTCCACCGGGCCGAGGACGTGGGCGCGCGGCTGGAGCTGGAGGCGGAGCTGCGCCGGACGGTCGACCGGCTGGGCGAGTCGCGAAAGGCCGAGACGGCCGCGGTGGCGCTCGCCGACGAGCGCGGGCGCGGGCAGGTGTCGGCGCGCGAAAGCGAGACGCGCTTCCGCAGCATGGCCGATGGCGCGCCCGTGATGATCTGGGTCACGGACCCCAGCGGCCATTGCACCTACCTCAACCGCCGCTGGTACGAGTTCACGGGGCAGGCCGACGGCGCGGGCGAGGGATATGGCTGGATCGACGCCGTGCACCCCGACGATCGCGGGATCGCCGGAGAGGCGTTCGGGTCCGCCAACGCCGAGCGGCGCGACTACCGGGTCGAGTTCCGCATCCGGCGCGCGGACGGCGCATACCGCTGGGCGATCGACGCCGCCGCCGCGCGCTTCGATGCGGACGGCGCGTATCTGGGCTATGTCGGATCGCTGATCGACATCGACGAGCGGCGCGAGGGCGAGGAGGCGCTGCGCCTGTCGACCGAGCATGCGCAGCGCCTGGCCGCCGAGCAAGCCGCGATCCTGGGCCAGCTGGCCGAGGGTGTGATCGTCGCCGACCGGAAGGGGCGGATCACCTTCGTCAACGAGGCGGCGGCGCGGCTGCACGGGATGGCGCGGCTCGACGTCGAGCCGGACGCCTATAGCGAGACCTATCACCTCCTGACGCTGGCGGGCGATCCTTACCCGCCCGAACGGCTGCCGCTGGCGCGCGCGGTCCGGGACGGGGAGGTCGTGTATGACGAGCGGTGGCGCATCGCCCGGCCGGCGGGCGACGAGGTGCTGGCGATCGGCGGCGCCAGGCCCGTGCTGGACGGCGCGGGGGAGCGGATCGGCGCGGTGCTGACGCTGCGCGACGACACCGAGCGGTCGCGCGCGGAAGCGGCGCTCCGGGCGAGCGAGGAGTTCAACCGCCGCGTGCTGCGGAGCTCGGCCGACTGCATCAAGGTGCTGGACCTGGACGGGCGGCTGGAGTTCATGAGCGAGGCCGCGATGTGCGTCATGGAGGTCGACGATTTCGGCGACGTGGCGGGGCGGTGCTGGCCCGATTTCTGGGCCGGGCCGGAGCACGGGCTGGCGCTGGCGGCGGTCGCGGAGGCGAAGGCGGGCGGGACGGGGCGCTTCCAGGGCTTCGCGCCGACGATGAAGGGGAGCCCGCGCTGGTGGGACGTGATCGTGACCCCGATCGCGGGGCCCGACGGCCGACCCGAGCGGCTGCTGTCGATCTCGCGCGACGTGACCGCGACCAAGACCGCCGAGGCGGCGGTGCGCGCGCTCAACGAGACGCTGGAGGCGGAGGTCGCGCTCAGGACGGCCGAGCGCGACACCATGTGGAACATGTCGCCCGACCTGATGCTCGTCATCGGGCCCGACGGGATCTTCCGGCGCGTCAATCCGGCCTGGGGCGACCTGCTCGGCTACCCGGCCGAGGAGCTGGTCGGCCGCCACCTGAACGACTTCGTCGTCCCCGAGGACCAGGCCGGGACCGAGCGGGCGCTGCGCATGGCGTCGGCGGGCGGCCGGCCGCGGATCGAGAACCGCTACCGCCACGAGGACGGATCGATCCGGTGGATATCGTGGGTGACGGCGCCCGCGCACGGCCTGACCTATGCGACGGGGCGCGACGTCACCGCCGCCAAGGCGCGCGAGGCCGAGCTCGCCCTGGCGCAGGACGCGCTGCGCCAGGCGCAGAAGATGGAGGCGGTGGGGCAGCTGACGGGCGGCATCGCGCACGACTTCAACAACATGCTGGCGGTGGTGATCGGGTCGCTCGACCTGCTCGGGCGGCGGCTGGGGGCCGACGACGCGCGCGCCCGGCGGTATGTCGACGCGGCGACCGACGGCGCGCGGCGGGCCGCCCTTCTCACCCAGCGCCTGCTCGCCTTTTCGCGGCAGCAGCCCTTGAAGCCCGAGGCGGTCGAGCCGGGGCGGCTGGTGACGGGGATGTCCGAGCTGATCCGCGGGTCGATCGGCGGCGACATCCGGTTCGAGGTGGTGCTGGCGGGCGGCGGCTGGCGCGCGCACGCGGACCCCAACCAGCTGGAGAACGTGCTGCTGAACCTGGCGGTCAACGCGCGCGACGCGATGCCGGGCGGCGGGCGGCTGACGATCGAGACGCAGAACGCGCATCTGGACGAGCGCTACGCCGCCGCGCATCCGGGGGTGGAGGCGGGGCAGTATGTGCTGATCGCGGTCACCGACACGGGATCGGGGATGCCCGAGGAGGTGATCGCCAAAGCCTTCGACCCGTTCTTCACGACCAAGGAGGTGGGCAAGGGAACCGGGCTGGGGCTGAGCCAAGCCTACGGCTTCGTGAAGCAGTCGGGCGGGCACGTTAAGATCTATTCGGAGCCCGGGCAGGGCACGACGGTGAAGGTCTACCTCCCGCGGCTGGCGGGGGCCGGGCGCGACGGGCGGGCGGAGGCGGCGGCGTCGCCGGTGCCGCTGGGCGAGCGCGAGGAGGTGGTGCTGGTGGTCGAGGACGAGCCCGCCGTGCGCCGGTTCAGCGTCGACGCGCTTGAGGAGCTGGGCTACCGCGTGATCGAGGCGGACGGGGCGGCGGCCGCGCTCCGGCTGCTGGACGCGCACCCGGAGATCGCGCTCATGTTCACCGACGTGGTGATGCCCGACGTGAACGGGGCCAGGCTGGCCGACGAGGCCAGGCGGCGCCGGCCGGGCCTCAAGGTGCTGTTCACGACGGGGTACACCCGGAACGCGGTGGTGCATAACGGGGTGCTGGACGCGGGCGTGGAGCTGGTCGGCAAGCCGTTCACGATCGACGAGCTGGCGGCGAAGGTGCGGGCGGTCTTGGACTCCCCGGCGGGGTGAGGCGATCCAGAAGAACCTGACCTATGCGGCGGGTCGTTCCCGAACCAGGATATGCGATAATAGCAAGTCATTTCAACAACTTAGCGCCATCATGCGGGGCAGCGCGCATGGCTTTGGTGATCGCGACCGTATCGCCGCTGACGCGGACCGCCCGGGGCGAGGAGGGCGGCGATCGCGGGGTCGCGGGGCTTCTTCACCCTTGTGCTGGTCGAGCGCCCAGTCGATCGCGGAGCGGTCGCCCAGGCGGTAGTCCCAGGCCCGGCGCGGGATGCCGGAGAGTTGCGTGTCGGCGTCGACCCGGACGAGGCCTGGTTCGGGGTCGGAGCGCGAGGTGGGCTTGGGGGCGGTGCCCGCGGCGCGCTTGGGATCGGGCCGGTCGAGGCGGTCCAGCGCGCCAAGTCGGGGTACATGGGCACACGCGGCAATCCGCGCCGGAGATCGAGCGCGTAGGTCTCGCGGTAGACGGGGTCGTGGAGGACGGCGTGGACAGTCGGGTCCTTGCCAACTTGGGTGGATGCGGGCAGTTCCACCCGATGCCGTCCGTCGATCCCGAAGTGTCAGCGATCGTCGACGAGTTCATGGCTCGTGTTCGAACGGGCAGGGCCGTCACCGCCTTGGAAATCATGCTGAACAAGGGCTTCGTAACCACGGACGACCTCAAGGCGCGTGGGTACGAGCATCCGCCGCGGGCGATCGCCGACATACGCGACAACGGCATTCCCGTCACAACCGAGAATGCCGTATCCGGTACGGGCAAGCGCATGGCGAGTTACCGCCTGGGTACTGCGGAACAGATCAGGGTGGGGCAAACCGGGCGAACCAATTTTTCCAAGAAGTTCCGCAACGCGTTGTTCGACGCTCATGGGACCAAGGACGCGATCACTGGCGCCGAGCACGATCGAAACGCGCTGCAGATCGACCACCGTGTTCCATACCGGGTTTCAGGTGATGCCGGTCTTGGCGACGTGAGCGCCTTCATGTTGCTCGACGGGAAATCGCAACGGGCCAAATCGTGGTCCTGCGAGCATTGCGAAAACTTCATCCGGCTTCGCAAGCCGGAGATTTGCCGCTCCTGTTTTTGGGCGTCCCCCGAATCGTATTCGCATGTCGCCCTGCAGGAGATTCGACGCGCCGAACTGGTGTGGCAGGGTGAGGAGGTCCACGATTTCGAGAGGATCAAGGAGGCCGCAGCCAGCCAAGGCCTGAGCCCAGCGGAGTTGTTGAAGGACTTAGGTCGTCGCGAAACCGAACTCTAGCGTCCTCTCTTTCGGCTCATGTCGCGGGGTCGACGGCGCGGTGAACAGTCCGGGAGACAGATACAAACTTTCGTAAGTGTCGGCCCGTTCTCCGTTCAGCGTGGCTTGGCTGGAGCGTCCAGCATGGAGCAGCAGGTGCGTCAGCCCGAGGGTCGCCGGGAGCGGCGGCCCATAGACCCGCTCCCCGGAGCGCCCGTCATAGGACAAGCCGAAGCGAAGATTCCGATCGCGCATTTGCGCAAGCCCTCCGATCAGCCGTTCCTGACTCATCCATTCGGCGTAGCGCCGGTCTCGTCCGATCGAGGTTCCAAGGTAGGGTGGGTCCATGTAAACGAAGTCCGCCGAGGTGGCGTCCCCCGTCGTCTGCAACCAGTCGCCCGACCTGACCTCGACGCGTCCATGGAAGGAATGCGCGGCTCCGAGTAGAGCGGTACGCATCTTCTCCGGACGCATACCCAAGCGTCGCTTGTCGACGGATTGGGTGAAATGGCCGCGGCTGTTGAACCTGACGGCGTTCTTCACGCATCGACAGGTCAGATATAGAAGATCGACGGGGTCCCCGTTGGCGTTGAATCTTGTTCTGACCTCGTTGAAGTAGCCTGGGTCGTCCGGCTGCTGGCCCCGCCAGATGGCTTCGTACCGCGCCGCTACGGCTTCGGGTCGAGCGACGATCGCACGCCATAATTCCGCCATCGGCTCCAGCGAGTCGCCTATGACCATCTTGCGCGGCGAACGGTTCGCCGCGATCCAAAGCGACATAGCCGCTGATCCGGCGAACGGCTCGTACCAGGTCTCGATCCGCTCCGGCACGTACACGCCGATCGTTCGGGCGAGGTTGCGCTTGCTTCCTTGGTACGGGATCGGATGCGGCAGGTCCGCCATGTTGCTCCTCACGCTTGCAAGCCGGATCGTAACGAGAACAGGCGTTTGGGCAACCGCTATTCACTTGCGCGACGTCGTTCCGTCGGTGGAAGTCGGGATCGTCGAGCACCTTGGCGAAGATGGCCTCCGTCAGCATGTGCTGGATCGGCGTCTCGCGCACGTCGTCCTCCGACATGGCCGGGTTGATCGCGCCCTGCGCGTGGGCGAGGAAGGCGGCGAAGCCGCTGGACGCCGCGTGCTTTTCGGCGATCAGCGCGCAGGCCGTCGAGCTCGGCGCGGTATCCCATGACGGGTCGCTTGGACAGGGCTGGGCTCCGGTGGCGGGGTGGAGCGGTGTCCTGAGGGGTAAGGCTTGTCCAGGGTGCCGGGAGGGGGGTTACCGTAGCCCCGTCGCGGCGAAGCCGCGCCGTCGGTCGTATGCTGCGCTACGCCGGCCGCGCTTGGGCGCACGCGACCAGCTTGCGCCGGGCGCGTGCGCCCTACGCCGCGTTGTCGATCCCCAGTTCGCCCAGCTTGCGGTACAAGGTCGACCGCCCGATCCCCAGCCGCCGCGCCACCTCGGTCATCCGGCCCCGGTAGTGTCCGATCGCCAGCCGGATCACGTCGGCCTCGATCTCCTCCAACGCGCGCATGTTGCCGTCCGGCCGGAACAGGGTGACGCCGCCGCCGCCGGGCGCGACCGTCAGGCCGGCGGCGACGCCCGGGCCGCGCGTGGCGGCCGCGGCGATCTGGGGGAAGTCGGCGCGGGTGAGCGCGGCGCCCTCGCACAGCACGGCCGCGCGGAAGAGCGCGTTCTGGAGCTGGCGGACGTTGCCGGGCCAGCCGTAGCCGCCGAGCAGCTGCAGCGCGTCGTCGGTGACGCCCAGCGGGCGCAGGCCGGGCTGCCGCGCGATGCGCGCGAGCAGGTGGCGGGTGAGCGCGGGGATGTCGCCGGCGCGGTCCCGCAAGGGCGGGATCGTCACCTGGACGACGTTCAGGCGGTAATACAGGTCTTCGCGGAAGCGCCCGGCCTCGACCTCGTCGAGCAGCTTCTTGTTGGTGGCGGCGATGACGCGGACGTCGACGACGCGCGCGTGGCGCGCGCCCAGCGGCAGGATCTCGCCCGATTGCAGGACGCCGAGCAACTTGACCTGCGCGTCGAGCGGCATCTCGCCGATCTCGTCGAGGAACAGGGTGCCGCCGTCGGCGTCGGCGAACCGGCCGATCTTGCGGTCGAACGCGCCGGTGAACGCGCCCTTCTCGTGCCCGAACAATTCCGACTCGACGAGGTTGGGGGGCAGCGCGCCGCAGTTGACGGTGATCATGGGCTTCTTGGCGCGGGGGGAGGCGGCGTGGATCGCCTCGGCGACGACTTCCTTGCCGACGCCCGACTCGCCCTCGACCAGGACGGGAAGGCGGGCGCGCGCGGCCTTGGCGGCGATGGCGAGCGCGGCGCGGAACTGGGGGGCGGAACCGACGATCTCGTCGAAGGCGAGGAGGGCGGGGATCTTTTCGGTGAGCGGGCGCAGCTCGCCCGCCGCCGTGCCGGCGACGGCGGCCTCGAGCGCGGCGAGCAGGCGGTCGGGGGCGAGCGGCTTGACGAGGAAATCGGTGGCGCCCGCGCGCATGGCGGACACGGCGGCGGCGACCGAGCCGTTGGCGGTGAGCATCAGGACGGGGAGCGCGGGGCGGCGCGCGCGGAGCTCGGCGATGAGGCCGGAGGCGGTCATCGCGCCCCCGGCGACCTCGGCGGACGCGGGGTCGTCCCCCTCGGCGGCCCAGTGGTCGAGGAGGATGGCGTCGAGCTGCATCCCGTCCTGGGTGCCGAGCGTGGCGATCGCCTGTTCGGCCTGCGCGGCGAAGATGGCGCGCCAGCCCGCGCGCGCGGCGAGGGCGGCGACCAGGCGGCGCTGGGCGGGCTCGTCGTCGATCAGGAGCAGCAGGCGCTGGCCGTTGCGCGTCATTGAAGGTGTCGTCCCCGTGGTTCGGCGACGGCTGTAGGCGCGGGGCGGTAAAGGGCGGCTTAAGCGTCGTGCGGGCGGGGTCGAGGCCTGGGGTTGAGGCGGGGACGGGTGTTCCCTAGGGTGGCGCGATCAGATCCTTCCTGGAACCCGACGCATGGCGCACGACGACGACCTGAAAAGTCACGAGCACACCTATTCGCGCATGATGACGATGATGAAGCGGGGCACGATCGCGGTGGTGATCATCGCCGCGCTGGTCGTCTGGCTGATCTCGTAGGCCCA
>CAXTFF010000009.1:0-689 GCA_964243325.1 uncultured Sphingomonas sp. | reverse complement strand
GGCGAGCGCCGCGTCGCCGCGACGCCGGAGACCGTGCGCAAGCTCACGGCGCTGGGTGGCGCGGTGGCCGTCGAAGCGGGGGCGGGTCTGGGCGCGTCGTACGACGACGCGGGCTATGCGGAGGCCGGGGCCCAGGTGGCCGGGCGGGCGGCGGTGCTGGCGGGCGCGGACGTGGTGCTGGGGGTGCAGGGTCCCGATCCGGCCGAGCTGGCGGGCGTGGCGCCCGGTGCCTGGGTGGTCGCGATCATGAACCCGTTCGGCGAGCGCGGTCGCGTCGACGGCTACGCCTCGGCCGGGCTGGAGGCCTTGGCGATGGACCTGATGCCGCGCATCACGCGCGCGCAAGGCATGGACGTGCTGTCGTCGCAGTCGAACCTGGCGGGGTACAAGGCGGTGCTGGACGCGGCGGCGGAATACGGCCGGGCGTTCCCGATGATGATGACGGCGGCCGGCACGGTGTCGGCGGCGCGCGTGTTCGTGATGGGCGTCGGCGTCGCCGGGCTCCAGGCGATCGCGACCGCCAGGCGGCTGGGGGCGCAGGTGTCGGCGACCGACGTGCGCTCGGCGACGCGCGAGCAGATCATGTCGCTGGGCGCCAAGCCGGTGTTCGTCGAGGGGGTGGCCGGGATCGAGGGCGAGGGCGCGGGCGGTTATGCGGGCGAGACGTCGGACGCGTACCGGGCGGCGCA
>CAXTFF010000008.1:7959-18682 GCA_964243325.1 uncultured Sphingomonas sp. | reverse complement strand
GCGAGCTCGGCACCCGCAACATCAAGGTCGCGCTCCGCCGCCTGCGCCGCTTCGCGCGCGAGGGCGCGGCCGACGAGCTCGACATCGATGCGACGATCGACGGCACCGCGCGCCAGGGTTGGCTGGACGTCCGGATGCGGCCCGAGCGGCACAATGCGGTCAAGCTACTGCTGTTCCTGGATGTCGGCGGGTCGATGGATCCATGGGTCAAACTTTGCGAGGAGCTGTTCTCGGCGGCGACGTCCGAGTTCAAGAATCTGGAGTTCTTCTATTTCCACAACTGCCCCTATGAGGGCGTGTGGAAGGACAATAGCCGCCGCTTTACCGAGCGGACGCCGACCTGGGACGTGCTCCACAAATTTGGCCACGACTACAAGCTGGTCTTCGTCGGCGATGCGTCGATGAGCCCGTACGAGCTGACCCATCCGGGCGGATCGGTGGAGCACTTCAACGACGAGCCGGGCAGCGCCTGGCTGCACCGGCTGACGGCCACTTACCCGGCGGCGGCGTGGCTGAACCCGGTGCCTGAAGCGCAATGGGGTTATTCGCAGTCGGTCCGCATCGTGCGCGAGCTGCTGGGCGACCGCATGTACCCGCTGACGCTGGCCGGACTGGACAGGGCGATGCGCGAGCTGACGCGCAAGCGTTGACCGGGCGGGGCGGAGACGTAGAACCTCTCGGGCCGACGAAAGAGGAGAGACGATGCTTACTACTCTGCTGCTTGCCCCCGCGCTTGCCGCGACGGCTCCGGCGTCACCTCCCGCCGCCAATCGGTGCGCCGCCCCCGGCGCGGACCGGGTAACCGTGCGGCCGGCCCGACCGACCCGTGCGCGACCGTTGAACGAGATGCCGCCCGCGCGCGGGATGCTCACGGTCTACCGGCGCGTTGACGGCTGCCCGGTGCTGCTCGTCCGCGACGGCGGACTCATCCTCAAAGAGTGGGCAGGTCGCCCCGACCAACGTCGCGTGTTCAGGCCGTGAGCGCTTCCAGCTTGCGGATGTAGCTCGCCACCAGTTGCATCCGGCGGTCGCGCGCCGCGTCGGTCAGCGCCCTCGCCGCCGCGGCCCGCTCCGCATCGATCCGGCGGTTATAATACCTCAAGTCGGATTCCATCTTAACCGATCCCCGCCCCCGATAATCCCCATACCTTGCCTAGAGGCTCGAAAGCCGACAGCCTATCGCGCGATGGTTAACAATGGGTCCATGTGAGTTCCCAGCGCGCTGGATCGATCGACATCGCCCGGGATCGGAACCGTGTCGCTCGGGGACGGTTACTTACGTCATCGGATCCCAGGAGCTTACACCCGTATGTCGCACATTCCCGCATCCCGCATGCCCCACGCCCACGCGCATGACGATCTGATCGACGGCCAGCCCAAGCAGCCCGACCAGGCGCAACCCGCTCCCGAGCCGACCACCGCCGTGCCTCCGGCACTTGCGAGCGGCGCGTCGCCGGCGGGCTATGACCAGCGCTCTGGCACCAACGGCGCGACCACCGGGAACGGTGGCGGGAACGCAGCCACCGAGGCGGCTCCGTCGACCGATGGCGACTCGGCTGCACTCACATCGGGCCGCGCATCGACGACCGATGCCGGTGACGAAGCGGCGCGTACCACCGTCAACGGGCCGAGCGCGCACGACGATGACGGCCGCTCGCCGATCGTCCTGGCGGCGATGGTGATCGGGGGCCTGGCGGTCGTGGGCGGGTTGATCGCGGCGCTAGCCCCCCTCCTCTCCGCTCGGGACGAGCCCAAGTCCAAGAAGCGCAGGAAGCGCAAGAGCGGCTGAACCGGGGTCAGGGGGCGCGGTGGAACCTGCCCCCGGTCATCGGCCGCGGCGCGCCCGTGGTGCCCGGAAAGCTGATCGGTAGGCCGAGGCGGCTCCGCACCGCCATATACGCGAAGCCTTCCGCTTCGATCGCGTCGCCGTTCCAGCCCAGCGTCTCGGCGGGCTCAGGGTTCAACCCTGTCCGCTCGGCTATCATGGCGAGCATCACCGGGTTGCGCCGCCCCCCGCCCGCGACGAGCAGACGATCCGGCCGGACGGGCAGCTGATTCAGCGCCCGGGCGATCGTCGCGGCGGTGAAGGCGGTCAGCGTCGCCGCCCCATCCGCCGCGGACAGACCTCGCGCAGGCTGGATCGTGAAATCGGCGCGGTCGAGCGACTTGGGCGCGGGCTGGTCGAAGAACGGATGGTCGAGCATCGCGTCCAGCACGTCGGCATGAACCTGACCCATCGCGGCGAGCCGTCCCCGGTCGTCGTACCGCGCGCCCGTTTCCGCTTCGACCCAGCTGTCGATCAGCCCGTTCGCCGGGCCGGTGTCGAAGGCGACCAGTTCCCCCGCCCCGACCAGCGTGACGTTGGCGACCCCGCCCAGATTGAGGATCGCGACCGGACCGCCCAGCCCGGCCGCGAGCGCGGCGTGATAGACCGGGAGCAGCGGAGCGCCCTGCCCCCCCGCCGCCACATCTGCGGAACGCAGGTCGGCGACCACATCGATCCCCGTCGCCGCCGCCAGCGCCGCTCCGTCGCCGATTTGCCAGGTCCAGCCGCGATCCGGCCGGTGCGCGACCGTCTGCCCGTGGAAGCCGATAACGCCGACATCGCCCGCCACGACGCCCGCCTGACGGAGCAGCTCCATGACCGCGGACGCGTGGGTGGCGGTGACGAGCTCGGCGGCGGCGATGATGACCGGGCTCGCGCGCGGCGCGTCGCAGGTCAGCGCCGACGCGGTCGCCCTTGCGAGTTGCGCGCGCGCGGCGTCGGAGTAATCCTGCCCCCGAAAGGCGATCGGGCGGACATACGCTTCGCCGTCCGTTTCGATGAGCGCGGCGTCCACGCCGTCGAGCGACGTGCCGGACATCAGGCCGATCGCGAGCGTCGTCTCGGGCACTTCCGTCTCCTCGTCACCCCGGTCTCGAGCGGGAGCCCCGCTTTCCGGCGGCTAGAAAGAAGCAGGACACCGGGTCAAGCCCGGGGCGACGAGTCACGGCGACATAACGGCAACTGGAATCCCCGGCCCGCCCGCGCTACATGCGCGCGTTCCCATGGCGACCGTCCTCCCCTCACCGCCCCGCGTGGGCATGGTCTCGCTCGGCTGCCCGAAGAACCTCGTCGATAGCGAGCGCATCCTCGGCAAGCTGCGCGCCGAGGGCTACGCCATGTCGCCCGACTATCAGGGCGCGGATATAGTGCTCGTCAACACCTGCGGTTTCCTGGACTCCGCCAAGGAGGAGAGTCTCGAAGCGATCGGCGAGGCGATCGCGGAGAACGGCCGCGTGATCGTCACCGGCTGCATGGGCAAGGAGGCGGACGCGATCCGCGCGCGCTTCCCGCAAGTGCTCGCGGTGACGGGGGCGCACCAGTACGAACAGGTCGTCAGCGCCGTCCACGCCGCCGCGCCGGTCGGACGGTCGCCATATCTCGACCTCGTACCCGGCGGGGCCGTCGAGGACACCGAGCTCAAGCTGACGCCGCGGCACTATAGCTATCTGAAGATCTCGGAGGGCTGCAATCACCGTTGCGCCTTCTGCATCATCCCCTCGCTCCGGGGCGATCTCGCCAGCCGGCGGCCCGACGCGATCCTGCGCGAGGCGGAGAAACTGGTCGCGGCGGGCACGAAGGAGCTGCTGGTCATCAGCCAGGACACGTCGGCTTACGGCGTCGACATCCGCCACGCGCCGCGCACCTGGAAAGGCCGCGAGGTCCGCCCGCACATGACCGACCTGGCGCGCGAACTCGGCCACGTGGCGCCCTGGGTCAGGCTGCATTACGTTTACCCCTACCCGCACGTGGATCACGTCGTCCCGCTGATGGCCGAGGGGCTGGTGCTCCCCTACCTCGATATCCCGTTCCAGCACGCCAGCCCGTCGGTGCTCAAGCGCATGAAGCGTCCGGCCAACGACGCCAAGGTGCTGGAGCGCATTCGCGGCTGGCGCGAGGTCTGCCCCGACATAACGATCCGGTCGAGCTTCGTGGTCGGCTTTCCCGGCGAGACGGAGGCGGATTTCGATTACCTGCTCGATTGGCTCGACGAGGCGCAGCTGGACCGGGTGGGCGCGTTCCGGTTCGAGCCCGTCGAAGGCGCCGCCGCCAACGCGCTGCCTGATCATGTGCCCGACGATTTGAAGGAGGAGCGCTACGCCCGCGTGATGGAACGCACCGCCGCCATCTCCGCCGCCAAGCTTCAGGCGAAGATTGGCCGCACCCTCCCCGTCATCATTGACGAGGTGGGCGAAGGGGGTGCGACCGGTCGCAGCCAGGCGGACGCGCCCGACATCGACGGAGAGGTGTTCCTGCGCGATGCGGCGCACCTGTCGCCGGGCGACATCGTACCCGTGCTCATCGAGGACGCGGACGAGCACGACCTGTACGGGGTCGCCGTTGGGGTCGACGCATGACCGACTTCGCGGCGTTGCTCCAGCCAGACCGCGGCCAGCCCGCGCGCGCGCTGCACGTCGTCACTCCCGTCGACTGGTCCGCGTGGATCGCCGGACGGACACCGCGCGTCCGGACGTTGCTGGGCGCGCAGCTGCTGACCGGCAAGGCGGGCGACGCCGCGATCCTGCCCGGAGAGACGGCGGAAGACTGGTCGGCGCTCCTGGTCTGCGACGAAGCGCTAAGCTCGCCCTGGCGCATCGCGTCGCGCGGGTTGGCGCTGCCGCCGGGGACGTACAGATTGGCGGACGGCGATCCCGGCGCAGGGGCGCTCGGCTGGCTTCTCGCGCAGCATCGGTTCGCCAGGTACAGGAAGGTGGAGGATACCGGAGCGCGTGTGCTGCTCACGAGCGATGTCGCCTCGATCGCCGACACGGTGCGGGTCGCGGACGCGACCGCGCGGGTGCGCGATTTGGTGGACCTGGGACCCGCCGAGCTGGAAGCGGATGCGGAGGCGCTGGCGCGCGAATATGGTGCGGTCCTGACGGTCACGCGCGGCGACCTGCTCGAACAGGGCTATCCGATGATCCACACCGTCGGCCGGGCGGCGACGCGCGAACGCGCGCCCCGGCTGATCGAGGTGGAATGGGGCAACCCGGCTCATTCGCGCGTGGCCCTGGTGGGAAAGGGCGTGTGCTTCGACACGGGTGGACTCGACATAAAGCCGTCGGCGGGCATGCGGTTGATGAAGAAGGACATGGGCGGCGCGGCGCACGCGCTCTCGCTGGCGCGGCTGGTGATGGTGGCCGGGCTGCCCGTGCGGCTGCACCTGCTGGTGCCCGCCGTCGAGAACGCGGTGGCGGCGTCGAGCTTCCGGCCGGGCGACGTGCTGCGCACCCGCTTGGGGCCGACCGTCGAGAACACCAATACCGACGCGGAAGGCAGGTTGATTCTGGGCGATGCGCTCGCCCGAGCGGCGGAGGGGTCGCCCGAACTGATCCTCGATTTCGCGACGCTGACGGGTGCGGCGCGGGTAGCGTTGGGGCCGGATCTGCCCGCGACATTCGCGAACGACGAGGCGCTGGCGGCCGACCTGCTGGCGGCGGGCGAGGCGGTGCGCGATCCGCTCTGGCGGCTGCCGCTGTGGGACGGGTACGACGACCTTCTGAAATCGGACGTCGCCGACCTGCAGAACGCGCCGGAGGGCGGCATGGCGGGGGCGATCGTCGCGGCGCTGTTCCTGCGCCGCTTCGTGCCCGCGGGCGTGCCGTGGGCGCATCTGGACACGTTCAGCTGGCGTTCGGCCGCCAAGCCGGGACGCCCCAAGGGCGGCGAGGCGCTGGGCCTGCGCGCCGCTTGGGCGATGCTCAGGAAGCGATATCCGCCGCCGCTTGGATGATGGGCACGAACTTGGCCGCGGTCAGGCTCGCGCCGCCGACCAGCGCGCCGTCCACGTCGCCCGCGCCCAGCAGCTCGGCGGCGTTCGCGTCGTTCACCGATCCGCCGTACAGGAGCCGGATCACGTCCGTCTCCTCGCCCAGCAGCGCGCGAAGCTTCGCCCGCATCGCGCCGTGCATGGCCGCGACGTCGGCGACTGTGGGTGTGCGGCCCGTGCCGATCGCCCAGATCGGCTCATAAGCGACCGCCAGCCAGTCGCCCGCCGCGCCGCCCGGCAGCGACGCGGCGAGCTGGGCGGTCACGACCGCCTCGGCCCGGCCCGCGTCGCGGTCCTCCAGGGTTTCGCCCACGCATAGGATCGCATGCAGGCCGGCGGCCCGCGCCGCCGCCGCCTTCGCCACGACCTGCTCGTTCGTCTCTCCCTGGTCGGCCCGGCGCTCCGCCTGACCGACGATCGTGAAGCGAGCGCCGCCCTCCTTGCCCATCGCCGCGGAGACGCAGCCCGTATGCGCGCCGCCGGCCGCCGCATGGACATCCTGAGCGCCGATCGCGAGCGCGGGCGCCCGGTCGGATGCGAGCTCGATCAGCGTGGCGGGCACCGCGACCGCCACGTCCACGCCGGGCAGCGCCGCCGCCGCGGCCGCGATCGCCTCGATCTCGTCCAGCGCCGCGATGCCGCCGTTCATCTTCCAGTTGCCCGCGATCAGCTTGCGCCGCATCTCCATCCCCTTACGCGTTCGCCCCGTCGATAGCGCGCCCGCTGGCGCGCTTAACCGGCCGCTTGATGCGCGCAAGCGTGATCCGTAAGAGCCGGACCTTCCGCTAACGATCGGTCGCGTAAAGCCCATGCTCCAGTTCTTCCGCCGTTTCACCAAGTCGCGCGCGGGGATCATCATGTCGTTCCTGGTGCTGGGCGCGATCGCCTTCGCGTTCGCCGCGGCCGACGTGTCCGACCTGTCGCCGGGCGGCGCGGTCGCGAGCGGAGACATCGCCGAGGCCGGCGGCCAGGGCGTGCCCGCGCTGGAGCTGCGCCAGAGCGCCGAGTCGCAGGTCGATGCGGCGCGCCAGCGGCAGCCCACCTTCGACATCGCGCAATATCTATCTGCGGGCGGGCTGGAGCAGGCGGTCGAGCGGCTGGTCGACGGACGCGCGATCTGGGCGTTCGGCGTGCGCGAGGACGTGGCGATCAGCAAGCGTTCGATCGACGGCGAGATCGCCAGCATCCCGGCGCTGTTGGGCCCTACGGGCCAATTCGATCAGAATTTGTATCAAAGCCTCCTCCAGCAGCGCCGCCTGACCGACGCGCAGGTGCGCGGCGACATCGCGCGCGAGCTGATGGGCCGGCGGCTGACCGCGCCGCAGGTGGGCGCGAGCCAAGTCCCCGTCCAACTCGCGCTCCCTTATGCCTCTCTGCTGCTCGAACGCCGCACGGGGCAGATCGGCTTCATCCCGCTCACCGCCGTGCCTGCCGGCCCCGCGCCGACAATGGCCGAGCTCCAGGCCTTCTATAGCCGCGATCGCGCGCGCTACACCGTCCCGGAACGTCGGGCGGTGCGCTACGCGGTCGTCACTCCGGCGCAGGTGCGCGCGCAGCCGAGCGAAGCCGAGATTGCCGCCGCCTATCAGGCGGACCGCGCGCGCTACGGTCCCAGCGAGCGGCGCACGATCGCGCAGGTGGTCGTGGCCGACCAGGGCGGCGCGAACGCGCTGGCCGCACGCGTCCGGGCGGGGTCGAGCGTCGCCGACGCCGCGAGCGCCGCCGGACTGGAGGCGACGATCCAGGAACCCAAGGATCGCGCCGCCTACGCCTCGCTTGCGGGCGAGGCCGCGGCGACCGCCGCGTTCGCGGCCGCGAAGGGCGCGCTGATCGGGCCGGTGCGCGGGCCGCTCGGCTTCGTGGTCGCGCGGGTGGAGGACACCACCCGCACGACCGGGCGCACGCTCGCCGACGCGCAGCCGGAGATCGTCGCCGCGTTGACGACCCGCAAGACGGCCGAGGCCCTGGCCGAGGCGCAGGCGGCGATCGACGGCTCGCTCGCCGGCAACGCGACGTTCGACGAGGTCGTGGCCGACCGCAAGCTCCGGTCGCAGGCGACGCGCCCGCTGCTGGCGAACGGCGCGGACCCGGACGACCCGACCGCGCGGCCCGATCCGGCGCTCGCCCCCATCCTCCAGGCGGCGTTCGCGGTCGAGCCGGGCGACGCGCCGCAGCTGGTGCCGATCGGCGCTGACGGCGGCTTCGCGGTGGTGGCGCTCGGGAACGTCGTGCCCGCCGCGCCGCGTCCACTTCCCGCCATCCGCGATCAGGTCGCGCGCGACTTCGCGGCCGACCGTGCCCGCCGGGCCGCGCGGCGGATCGCGGCGCAGGTGGTGGCGCGCGCGGGCACGGGCGCGCCGTTTCCCCAGGCGCTGGGGAGCACGGGCCTGCGGCTTCCCCCGCCGCGCCCGTTGGACATAGCCCGCTCGCAGATCGCGGCGAACCCGCGCGGCACCGAACCCGCCCTGGCGCTGCTCTTCGCCATGGCGCCGGGGACGGCCAAGCTGCTCGAGTCGCCCGGCCGCGACGGCTGGCTGGTGATCAAGCTCGACCGGGTGCGGCCCGGCGACGCGCGCGGCAACCGCGGGCTGATCGACGCGACGCGCGCCGATATCGGCCGCGTCGTCGGCAGCGAGTACGCCGAACAGTTCGTGCGCGCCGCACGGAACGCGGTCGGGGTCGAAATCGACCGGGCGGCCGTGGGCCGCGTCCGCGCCGAGCTGCAGGGGCAGTCGCGCTGACCGACGCCGAACGGCGGTTGCGCGGGGGCGAGCCGGCGCTCCTCTGGCGCAGGCAGGTCGCCGATACCGAGACACCCGTCGCCGCCGCGCTCAAACTGTTCGAGCCCGGGCGCGGTGATTTCCTGCTCGAATCGGTCGAGGGCGGATCGACGCGGGGCCGGCACTCGCTGCTGGGTCTTGCCCCGGACCTGTTATTCCGCGCGCATGGCGGACGGGCGGAGGTCAACCGCGACTGGTTGACCGATCGGGGCGCGTTCCACCCCTGCCCCGCCCCGACGCTGGAGGCGTTGCGCACGTTGGTCGCCGAATGCCGCGCCGACGTGCCGCCCGGATTGCCGCGCGCTCTGGCGTGCCTGGTCGGCTATTTCGGCTACGAGACGGTCGGCCTGGTCGAGCATTTGCCGCAGCCCGAGGCGGACCCGCTCGGGCTGCCCGACATGGTGTTCGTGCGCCCGACGGTGGTCCTGGTCTTCGACCGGCTGGCGGACGCGCTGTACCTTGTCGCGCCCGCCTGGCCCGATCCGGCGCGCAATCCTGACGCGATCGTCCGGGAGGCGGAGGAGCGGCTCGACGTGGTCGCGGCGCGGCTCGCCTCGACGCCGCTGCCCCCGCCCGTGCGCGCCGCGGTGGTAGAGCCCGCCTACACCCCCGCGCTGCCACCCGGCCGCTACGGCGCGATGGTCGCGGCGGCTAAAGAATACATCGCGGCGGGCGACGTGTTCCAGGTGGTGCTCGCGCAACGCTTCTCCGCGCCCTTCGCCTTGCCGCCGTTCGAGCTGTATCGATCGCTCCGACGCATCAACCCGTCGCCCTTCCTCTACCATCTCGACCTGCCCGGCTTCGCGCTGATCGGCTCCAGCCCCGAGATCCTGGTCCGCGCGCGCGACGGCGAAGTCACCATCCGCCCGATCGCGGGCACCCGCCTCCGCGGCCGCACCGCCGCCGAAGACGACCGCAACCGCGCGGAACTTCTATCGGACCCCAAGGAGCGTGCCGAACATCTGATGCTGCTCGACCTCGGCCGCAACGACGCCGGACGCGCGGCGGTGCCCGGCAGCGTGCGGGTCACGAGCAGCTACGCCGTCGAGCTGTACAGCCACGTCATGCATATCGTCTCCAACGTCGTCGGCGACCTCGCGCCGGGCAAGGACGCGCTCGATGCGCTGTTCGCGGGCTTTCCGGCGGGGACCGTGTCCGGCGCGCCCAAGGTGCGGGCCTGCCAGATCATCGCCGAACTGGAGGGTGAGCGGCGCGGCGCGTATGCGGGCGGGGTCGGTTATTTCTCGCCTGACGGGTCGATGGACTCGTGCATCGTGCTTCGGACGGCGGTGGTGAAGGACGGCATGATCCACGCCCAGGCAGGGGCGGGCATCGTGGCGGACAGCGATCCGGCGGCCGAGCAGCGTGAGTGCGAGGCGAAGGCGGGGGCGATATTGGCGGCGGCGAGGGATGCCGTAGCGCGGGCGGGGGACACAGGCCTTGGGCAGTGACTTGGGCAGCGACGCGGCGAAGCCGCGTCGTCGGTCGCAGCTCGCGCCACGCCGGCCGGACTAGCGCGAGTCTTGGGCCAGCGTGGCCCAAGCCGCGCTAGTCGTCGTCCCCGCCCGGCGCCAACCGCTCGTCCTGCTCGCGCTGCCGCTTGTCCGCCGCATAGGCCCGGTTCGCCGCCAGCGCGCAACCCGTCTGCCCGCCGAAGCCCACGGCCGAGCAGGTGTCGGGCAGCCCGCCCGCGACCCGGCCCACCTGGTCGAGCGCGGCCGCGCGGTTGACCCAGCTCTGGTTGGCGGCGCTGGCCGCGCTTTCGCGCAGGCCCGGGGGGATGCGGTACGGGTTACCGCCCTGATAGCACACGACCACCTCGGTGTCGGTCGAGGGCGGACACCGCTCGCCCGCCGTGATCGCCACGCTGCGGATGCGCTGCGGCGGCCGGCCCGTCTCCGCCTGGACGTCGCCCTGGGCGTACGCCGCGCCCGCGCTCATCAACGCCGCGATCATCATCAAGGTACGCATGGCATCGCTCTCCTCATCCACGCCAACGCCCGGCCGCGCTCGTCGGTCCCCGAACCGGCGGGAAGATTGAATATTTGCGCCGCCCCGCGCAGCCGCTAAGGCGCGGCCTATGATCCTGGTGATCGACAATTACGACAGCTTCACCTGGAACCTCGTCCA
>CAXTFF010000008.1:0-7949 GCA_964243325.1 uncultured Sphingomonas sp. | reverse complement strand
GGTCGAGGTGGTGCGCAACAACGCGATCTCGGCGGGTCAGGCGATGTCGAGCGGGGCCGACGCGTTCCTGATCTCGCCGGGACCCCGTACCCCCGACGATGCGGGCGTCAGCCTCGACCTCGTGGCCGCCTGCGTCGCCGAACGGCGCCCGCTGCTGGGCGTGTGCCTGGGCCATCAGGCGATCGGGCAGCATTTCGGCGGGCGCGTCGGACGCGGTGGGCTCATGCACGGCAAGACCAGCCTGATCGAGCATGACGGCACGGGGTTGTTCGCGGACCTGCCCTCGCCCTTCCATGCGACGCGCTACCATTCGCTGATCGTGCGCGACGTGCCGGGCGACCTCCTCGTCAACGCGCATGTCGGCGGTGTCGTCATGGGCGTCCGGCACCGCGAGCTGCCGATCCACGGCGTCCAGTTCCACCCGGAGTCGATCGCGACCGAGCACGGCCACGCGCTGCTCGCGAATTTCCTGCGCGCCGCGGGGATCGCGGTCGCGCCGCACCCGCTCGTGCCCGAGCGGACGCCTGAGCCGGAGAGGGCGTGACCAGCTTCGCGCTCCTGCCCGATCCGTCCTGGCCGCTTTCGCGCGAAACGGCCCGGCTCGCCTTCGCCGACATCCTGGACGGCCGGGCGACCGAGGCGGCGATCGGCGAGTTCCTGGTCGGCCTTTCCGACCGGGGCGAGACCTCGCTGGAGATCGCCGAAGCCGCGCGAGCGCTGCGCGAACGCCTGATCCCCATCGATGCGCCTGCCCACGCGATCGACGTGTGCGGGACGGGCGGCGACGGACACCATACCTTGAACGTCTCCACCGCCGTCGCGCTGGTCGTCGCGGCCGGAGGCGTGCCCGTCGCCAAGCACGGCAACCGCGCCGCCTCGTCCAAGGCGGGCGCGGCGGACACGCTGGAGGCGCTCGGGCTCGACATGGAGCGCGCGGGCGCGACCGCGGACGGATCCTTGCGCGATCTGGGCATCTGCTTCCTGTTCGCGGGCAATCACCACCCGGCGATGGAGCGCATCCAGCCGATCCGTCGGCGACTCGAGCGGCGGACGATCTTCAACCTCATGGGCCCGCTCGCCAACCCGGCGCGTGTGACGCGCCAGCTGCTCGGCATCGCCCGCCCCGACTACGCCACGCTTTATGCCGAGGCGCTGGCGCAATTGGGCACGGAGGCCGCGCTCGTCGTGTCGGGCGAGGAGGCGATCGACGAGCTGTCCTGCGCCGGCCCCAGCACCGTGGTCGCGGTCGGCGCGGTCAGCCTGCCGGCCCGGGTGACGCCCGAGGACGCCGGGCTGCCGCGCCATCCCATCGACGCGATCCGCGGCGGCGGCCCGGCGGCGAACGCCGCCGCGCTCCGCGCGCTGCTGAGCGGCGCGCCAGGCGCCTACCGCGACGCGGTGCTCCTCAACGCCGCCGCCGCGCTCCTCGTCGCGGGCCGCTGCGCGACGCTGATCGACGGCGCGGGCATCGCGGCGGAGGCGATCGACAGCGGCCGCGCGCTACGGTTGCTCGACGCCTGGATCGCCTACCCATGACCATCCTGGCGCAGATCCTGGAAATCAAGCGCGAGGAGGTCGCGGCGCGTCGCGCCGCGACTTCGCTCGCCGAGCTCGACCGCCGCGCCGTCGCGCAGAGCCCGCCGCGCGGGTTCCAGGCGGCGCTCGACCGGCGAAGCGCGGCGGGCCACGCGCTGATCGCCGAGATCAAGCGCGCCAGTCCGTCCAAGGGCGTGATCCGCGCCGACTTCGACCCGCCCGCGCACGCCCGCGCCTATGCGCGGGGCGGCGCGGCGTGCCTGTCGGTGCTGACCGACGAACGTTACTTCCAGGGGTCGGACGCTTACCTGGTCGCGGCCCGCGACGCGGTCGCGCTGCCCGCGCTCCGCAAGGATTTCCTGGTCGATCCCTGGCAGGTCGCTGAATCGCGCGCGCTCGGCGCGGACGCGGTGCTCGTCATCATGGCCGCGCTGGACGACGCCGCCGCCGCCGAGATCGAGAGCGCCGCGCTGGAGAAGGGCATGGACGTGCTGGTCGAAGTGCACGACCGCGCCGAGATGGACCGCGCCGCCCGGCTCCGTTCGCGGCTGATCGGCGTCAACAACCGCGACCTGCGCGACTTCACCGTCGATTTCGCGCGCACCTTCGACCTCGTCGCGCACGCGCCCGCCGGCTGCACCTTCGTCGCCGAGTCGGGCCTGACGACCCGCGCCGATCTGGACGCGATGGCGGAACGCGGCATCCGCTGCTTCCTGATCGGCGAGGCGTTGATGCGCGCGCCCGACATCGCCGCCGCGACCGCCGAGCTGGTCGGGTGAGCGGCCTCACCCATCTCGACGAGGCCGGCGCCGCGCGCATGGTGGATGTGGGCGGCAAGGCGGTGACCGCGCGCGCGGCGACCGCGACGGGCCGCATCGCCATGAGCCCCGAGGCCGCCGCCGCGATCCGGGCGGGGGCGGTGGCCAAGGGCGACGTGCTCGCGGTCGCGCGCGTCGCGGGCATAATGGCCGCCAAGCGCACGAGCGACCTCATCCCGCTCTGCCACCCGCTTCCGATCACCAAGGTCAGCCTCGAACTGGCTCCGGACGACACGGGCGTGACCGCGACCGCGACCGTCGCCACCGACGGCCGGACCGGCGTCGAGATGGAGGCGTTGACCGCCGTCACGGTAGCGCTGCTCACGGTCTATGACATGGCCAAGGCGCTCGACAAGGCCATGGAGGTGGGCGGCGTTCGCCTGCTCGCCAAGTCGGGCGGGCGCTCGGGCGACTGGACGGCTCCGGCCGTCTGAATAGTCGCACGGAGGCGGGCCCTCGCGGTTCGGAGCCGCAGGCACTATGATGGGGGCATGAAGGGTCTCGCGCATGAGCTGGGTTGAGAAGGTCGCCTGGGTGGTCGGCATGGTCGTGGTGATGGAGTGCTTCGCATGGGGCACCCACCGATACGTCATGCACGGACCGCTCGGCTGGGGCTGGCACCGGTCGCATCACGAGCCGCACGACGCGTTCTATGAAAAGAACGACCTCTACGCCCTGGTGTTCTCCGGCGTCGTCACGGCGATGTTCACCGCGGGGATCTGGTTCGAACGCGTGTGGTGGGCGGCGCTGGGCGTCACGGTCTATGGCCTGGTATACTTCTTCGTGCACGACATGCTGGTGCATCAACGATTCGGCTTCCGCTGGGTGCCCAAGCGCGGCTACGCCAAGCGGCTGCTCCAGGCGCACCGGCTCCATCATGCGGTCGAGGGCCGCGACGGCACGGTCAGCCACGGCTTCATCTTCGCTCCTTCGCCCGCCCGGCTCAAGCAGCAGCTGCGCGCGGGCGCGGGCCGGATGCGCATGGCCGATGCGGGCTCGGACGCGAAAGGCGCGCGATGACGGGGACGGCGGCCAAGCGGCGGCAGACGCGCATCGGCCTGGCGCTCGCCGCGCTGATCGCGGGCGCGTGGACGGCGATCCATGTCGCCGGCATCTTCTTTTGGACGTGGACCCCGGCGAGCGTCCCGCTCGCGGTGATGCTGGTGGCCGTCCAGGCCTGGCTGAGCACGGGGCTGTTCATCGTCGCCCACGACGCGATGCACGGCGCGCTCGCGCCGGGGCGGCCACGCCTCAACCGTGCGGTCGGGACCGCGTGCCTCGCGCTCTATGCGGGGCTGTCTTACCGCCGGCTCGAGCCCAAGCACCACCTGCACCACCGCCATGCGGGGACCGCCGACGATCCGGACTTCAGCGCCGACCACCCGCGCTCCGCCCCGCGCTGGTTCGTGTCGTTCTTCCACAGCTATTACAGCCACGCGCAGATCGTGCGGATCACCGCGGTGGTTCTCGGCTATGTGACGCTGCTGGATGCGCCGAGCTGGAACATCGCGGTATTCTGGGCGGTGCCCGCATTGCTCGCGCTGGGTCAGCTGTTCCTGTTCGGCACCTACCTGCCGCACCGGCACGGGGACGAGCCGTTCGCCGATCGCCACCGCGCGCGCTCCTCGCGTGTGGGGCCGCTGCTGTCGCTCCTGACCTGCTACCATTTCGGCGGCTACCATCACGAGCATCACCTGTCGCCCAACACACCCTGGTGGGCGCTGCCCGGCGTGCGGCGGGCCTCCCGGCCGGTCGCAGCCTGACCCGCCGTCCCGGTCGGCCGTGACGCTCCTTCCCGTCGCCCAAGCGCAGGCGCGGCTGCTAGCGCTGGCCGAGCCGGTCGCCGCGGAGCGCGTCCCGCTGGCCCGGGCCGCCGGGCGATGGGCGGCGGAGGATGTGCGTGCGCTCCGCACCCAGCCCGCCTCGGCGCTGTCGGCGATGGACGGCTACGCGATCCGGTTCGCCGACCTGCCCGGGCCGTGGGAAGTGGTGGGCGAGAGCGCCGCGGGGCGACCTTTCACGGGGCGGGTGGGCCCCGGACAGGCGACGCGCATCTTCACCGGCGCGGCGTTGCCGGGCGGCGCGGACACGGTGCTGATCCAGGAGGAGGCCGCGCGCGAAGGCTCGGCGCTCCACCTCATGGGCGAAGGACCCCTGGCCTGCGGCGGCAACGTCCGGCCACGTGGGCTCGACTTCCACGAGGGCGATCCGCTCGTCACTACGGGTGCGCGGCTGACCCCCGCGCGCGTAGCGGTCGCCGCGATCGGCGGTCATGCGTCAGCGCTTGTCCGCCGCCCCGTGCGCGTGGCGATCGCCGCGACCGGGGACGAGCTGGCCGCGCCCGGCTCGCCGCGCTTGTTGGACGGTCCCGACACGCTCCCGGAAGCGAACGGCGTCATGCTCGCGGCGCTTCTCGCCGATCTGCCGATCGACCTGATCGATCTCGGAATCCTGCCCGACGATCTCGCGACGATGCGCGACGCTTTCGGGGGCACCCGCGCGGACCTGCTCGTCACCACGGGCGGCGCGTCGGTCGGCGATCACGATCTCGTCCGCCCCGCGCTGGAGGCGGCGGGCGGATCCGTCGATTTCTGGCGGGTGGCGCTCCGCCCGGGCAAGCCGATGATGGCGGGGCGGCTCGGTCGCACGATCGTGCTCGGACTGCCCGGCAATCCCGTTTCCGCCTTCGTCACCGCGCTGCTGTTCGTCCGCCCGGTGATCGCGCGGCTGGCGGGCGCGGCCGACCCGCTGCCCCGGACAGGCACGGCGGTCCTCGGCGAGGACCTGCCCGCGAACGGCGAGCGCGCCGACTATCTGCGCGCCGAGCATGACGGGGGCCGGGTATATGCATCGACGGTTCAGGACAGCTCGATGCTGCTGACGCTCGCGCGCTCGACCTGCCTGATCGTCCGTCCGCCCCGCGCACCCACCGCGAAGATGGGCGACTCGGCGGAAATCCTAGACCTTGGTTGACAAGCCGTTTCGCGTTCCATATTGGTTCCCAGTCTGTTCCGAGACCTGTTCCCCGGCGGAGAACCACAATGCTCACGCGCAAGCAGCACGAATTGGTCTGCTTCATCAACGACCGGCTGAACGACACGGGCATCTCGCCCTCGTTCGAGGAGATGAAGGACGCGCTTGAGCTGAAGTCCAAGTCGGGCGTGCATCGCCTCATCTCCGCGCTGGAGGAGCGCGCCTTCATCCGCCGGCTTCCCAACCGCGCCCGCGCGCTCGAGATCCTGCGCATGCCCGAGCGCGTGGAGAAGAAGCCCGTACGCGCCAAGGCCGCGACGCCGCCGCCCAAGCCCGCCAACGACGTGGTCGAGATCCCGCTGCACGGCCGCATCGCCGCCGGCGTCCCGATCGAGGCGTTCGAGGGATCGACGATGCTTCCCGTTCCCGCCGCGCTGCTGGGTCAGGGCGAGCATTACGCCCTGGAGGTGTCGGGCGACTCGATGGTCGAGGCGGGCATCCTGGACGGCGATTACGCGCTGATCCGCCGGACGGAGGACGCGCGCGACGGCGAGATCGTGGTGGCGCTGATCGAGGATTCGGAGGCGACGCTCAAATATTTCCGCCGGGAGGGCGCGATGGTGCGGCTCGACCCCGCCAATCGCGCTTACGATCCGCAGCGTTACGCGCCGTCGCAGGTGCGCGTGCAGGGCCGGCTGTCAGGAATCCTGCGCCGCTACGACTGAGCCGCCACGGATGCCGGTCGCCCGGTGTCTGGACGGTCGCGACGTGTCCGGTCGACAGGTTGATCGATAATCCGCCCGTACGCGCCAGCGCCGGGCGGTCGAGCTTCAGCCAGCCGGGACGGCAGGTCCGGGGCAGTCGGCGTTCGCTGACGATCACGTCCACCTCCCGGCATAGCGCGGTGATCTCGTCGATCGGCGACAGATAGGCGCTCCGGGTCGCGGCGACCCGGTGGCCGCCGACGTCCACCGTGCAGGTATCGCGGTTGCACCGAGCCTCCGCCTGTTCGGCCAGCATCAGGGGTTCGCCGTCGACCCCGCCGTTTTCCGCCAGCATGTCGCGTACGTAGTCGCCCGCCCGGTCCCGCAGCATCGCCAATCGCCCACCCTCCAGCCGCACCGCGACATGGCGACCGTCTCCCGTGACCAGCAGATCGGGCGCCGGCGTGACCATCGTCCACACGCCGCCCGCCAACACCGGCGCGAGACCCCAACGCCGCCACCCTGTCCGCCACAGCGCGATCCACAGCCCGCCGCCCACCATCAGCGCGAACGCGACCGTCGGCATCGCGGGCAGCGCGGCGACCGCGCCGGGCATCGCCGCGATCCAGCGCGCGCCCGCCAGCAGCAAGCCGATCGCGTGGCCGACCAGCCACCAGACCGGCGCGCCAAGCCCGGCCGCATCGAGCAGCAGCGCGAACGCCTCCAGCGGCATGATGACGAAGGTCGTGAACGGGATCGCGGCGATGTTGGCGAGCGCTCCGTAGAGCCCCGCCTTGTGGAAATGGAACACCGCGATCGGCATCAGCGCGATCTCGACCGCGACGCCGGTCAGGAGAAGCGATAGGATGCTGCGCCCGACCCGGTGGTGCCACGGCTCCTCCTGCGGCGCGAACCACGCCTTCACCAGTCGATGCTCGTGAAGCGCGACGATCGCGACGATGGCGGCGAACGAGAGCTGGAAGCTTGGTCCCGCCACCGACTCCGGCCAGACCAGCATGACCGCGAGTGCGCCGACGCCGACTAGGCGGAGCGTCAGCGCCTCGCGCCCGAGCGCGATCGCCGCGAGCACGAGCAGCGCGGCGACGCACGACCGGATGGTCGGCACCTCGCCGCCCGTCAGCCAGGTATAGCCGACCGCCGCCACCGCGCCCGCCCCGGCCGCGGCGACCGGCAGCCTGAGTTTCAGCGCCAGCCACGGACTGAGCGCGAGCAGGCGCAGGGTCACGACCATCGTCGCGGCGACCACGGCCGTGATGTGGAGGCCGCTGACGGACAGCAGATGCGCCAGCCCCGCCTTCCGCATCGCCTCGGCGTCCTCTTCGGTGATCGCGCCCTCGTCGCCCGTCGCCAGCGCGGACGCGATGCCGCCGAAGCTGCCCTCCAGCCGCTCCTCGATGTGACGGGTGAGCCGTTCACGCAGGGTCGACGCGGCCTCGCCCGCGCGCACCACCGTCACCGGCGCGAAGCCGCGCCCGGTCGCGCCGACGCCGGCGAACCAGGCGACGCGCGCATAATCGTACGCGCCCGGCAATGCCGCTTCCGGCGGCGGCATCAGCCGCGCGCGCAAGGCCACGACCGCGCCGCGCGTCAGTCCGGCGGGCGCGTCCGCTTGGGCCAGGTTGACGCGCACGCGCGGCGGCAGGCCCGACCCGCCCGTCGGTGCGAGCGTCAGCCGGACGAGCTCGCGCGCGGGCAGCGCCTCGACGCGCTCGACCGCGGCGGTGAAGGCGGCGATCGTCGGGCGCGTCAGGACCGGCGCGGCCACCCGCTCGGCCCGCCACCAGACGAGCCCGAGCCCCGTCACCATCGACAGCGCGCCCACGCCCGCCACCAGCGGCGCGCGGCCGCCGCGCGCCGTCACCCAGCCCAGCCCGGCGACCGCGGCGAACAGCAGCAG
>CAXTFF010000007.1:12361-19303 GCA_964243325.1 uncultured Sphingomonas sp. | reverse complement strand
CGATGCAGGGCCAGTCGATGCAGGGCCAGTCGATGCAGGGCCAGTCGACGCAGCCTATGCCCGGCCAGCCGATGCAGGGCTCGATGGGCGGATCGCCGATGATGGCCGCGCCCGGCACGGGCGGCATGATGGGCGGCGCGGGCGTCGCCGCGCAGCCGGTCGCCGCGCCCGAGGCCTCCAACCCGAACCCGCCGGTCTGCCGCGCGGGCCAGTATGACGACTGCGTCCAGGCGTCGTCGTCGCGCGGCGCCCGCAGCCGCTCGCGCCGCCGCCGCTAAGGCGGACCGCGGGCCCGCTCACCCGGCCTGTTGCGCCGAACGGCGTGGAAACTAGAAAGGGCGCTTCTTTCTCGAAAGGAGCGCCCTTTTCCATGCCCATCCGTTTTGACGGCCGCGTCGCCATCGTCACCGGCGCGGGCGGCGGCCTTGGTCGCGGCTACGCGCTCGAACTCGCGCGGCGCGGCGCGAAGGTGGTCGTCAACGATCTCGGCGGCGCGCGCGACGGAACCGGCCAGTCCGACGCCGCGCTGGGCGTCGTCGAGGAGATCGAGGCGGCGGGCGGCGAGGCGATCGCGAACGGCGGCAACGTCGCCGAATACGACCAGATGGCCGCGATGGTCGCCGCCGCGCGCGAGCGTTGGGGCGGCGTCCACGTCCTGATCAACAACGCGGGCGTCCTGCGCGACAAGAGCTTCGCCAAGATGGACCCCGCCGATTTCGAGTTCGTGGTCCGCGTCCACCTGCTGGGCTCCGCCTACGCGACCAAGGCCTGTTGGGACCTGATGCGCGAGCAGAATTACGGCCGCGTGCTGATGACGGCGTCGTCCACCGGGCTGTTCGGCAATTTCGGACAGGCCAATTACGGCGCGGCCAAGCTGGGGCTCGCCGGGCTCGCCAGGACGCTGGGCATCGAGGGCGCGAAGAACGACATCCGCGTCAACACGATCGCGCCGACCGCGGGCACCCGCATGACCGCCGACCTGTTCCCCGAAGCCGCGTTCGAGGCGTTCGCCCCCGAGAAGGTCGCCCCCGCCGCGCTCTACCTCGTGTCCGAAGACGCGCCCACGGGCGTGATCGTCGGCGCGGGCGCGGGCGTGTTCCAGTCCTCCTACATCACCCTTACCCCGGGCGCGCTGCTCCAGGGCGACGACCTGTCGCCCGATGGGGTGGCGGCGCACTGGGCCGAGATCACCGACCGCGCGGGCGAGATCGTGCCCAAGTCGGGCGCGGAACAGGCGATGCTGATCGGGCGCAAGCTCCAGGGCTGAAGCCGCCCGCGAAAGGTGTATTGATCGAGCGATACACCTGGCGTAGGCTTCCCCGAACGAAAGGGGAGCAGCCATGTATAGCGAATCCGACATCGACGGCGCGGTCGCGGCGGGGGCGTTGTCGCCCGACGCCGCGCGCGCCTTGCGCGACCACATCGCCGCCTCGCGCGCCGCGCACGCGGTGGACGAGGAGCATTTTCGGCTCCTGACCGGGTTCAACGACATCTTCGTGTCGATCGCGATCGTGCTGCTGCTCGCCGCGCTGATGCAGATCGGCACAAGCGTCGACGCCGCGCGCTGGCTGGGCGGCGCGGCCGTGGCCGGGGCGGCCTGGATGCTCGCCGAATATTTCACCGCGCGCCGCCGCATGGCGCTCCCCAGCATCCTGTTGCTGCTCGCCTTCGTCGGCGGGGTCGCCGCCGCGCTGGCCGGATTGGTCGAGGCGGTCGCGCCCGACCTGTCGGAACGCCAGACCGGACTTGCCGGATCGGGCATCGCGCTGGCGGCGGCGGGCGCGGCCTGGCTGCATTGGCGGCGCTTCGCCGTGCCGATCACCGTCGCCGCGGGCGCGGTCGCCGTGGTCGGCATCGGGGTCGGGCTGGTGCTGGCGGCGGTGCCGGAGGCGGCCGACGCGATCTGGCCGCTCCTGCTCGTCGCGGGGCTGGGCGTGTTCGCGGTCGCCATGCGCTGGGACCTGTCCGACCGCGAGCGCCGGACGCGCCGCGCGGACGTGGCCTTCTGGCTCCACCTCGCCGCCGCGCCGATGATCGCGCATCCCATCTTCAAGCTGCTGGGCGTGTTCGACAATGACGTGACGGTCGCGACCGCGCTGGTGGTGATCGCGCTTTACCTGTTCTTCGCCTTCGTCGCGCTGGCGATCGACCGGCGCGCGCTGCTCGTCTCGGGGCTCGGCTATGTGCTCTACGCCATGATCGCGCTGTTCCGCACGGCTGGCGTGGTGGAACTCAGTTGGGCGCTGACCGCCTTCGTGATCGGCTCCGCGCTGCTGACGCTCTCGGCCTTCTGGCACCCGATGCGCAACCTGGTCGTCGGCACGCTGGGCGGCTTCGGTCGCCGCCTGCCACCGACGGCGGCCGCGACCGCCTAGTCGACCAGCTTCAGCAACCGCCGCTCGAGCGGGGCCAGGACCGACGCGAGTTCGTGACCCCGCTTCAGCACCGCCCCCGCCTCGCCGACCAGCGCCCACATGCCCTGCTTGTTCCGCAGGTCCGGGCGCTTCTCGACCCGGTATTCGGGCCGTTCGGCCGCGCGTCGGAACGCGGCGAACACGGCCGCGTCGCGGCCTAGTTCGATCGCATAGTCGCGCCACAGGCCCGCGGCGACCATGCGGCCGTACACGTCGAGGATGCGCGTCAGCTCGGCGCGGTCGAACCCGATCTGGGTGGGAGCCCCGCGCGGCGACGGGAACGGCGTGACGACGCCCATCAGGCGCGGTCCCTGCGGTCCTCGGCGACCAGCGCGTCGAGTTGGCGGCGCAGTTGCTCCAGCTCGCAGCGCAGCAGCTCGATACGCTGCGTCTGCGGATCGAACATGTCGGCGCACGGCGTGCCGTAGGGCACGAACTTGGGCGGCGGCGCGGCCCCGCCGTCGACCATCGTGGGACGCGCGGGGATCCCGACCATCACCGCGCCTTCGGGCACGTCCCGCGTCACGACGGCGTTCGCGCCCACCCGCGCGCGCGGGCCGACCGTGATCGGCCCGAGCACCTGCGCGCCCGATCCGACGATCACGCCGTCGGACAGGGTCGGGTGCCGCTTGCCCGCGACGCCGTTGTCCGGGCTGGTGCCGCCCAAGGTGACGCATTGATAGATCGTGACGTTGTCGCCGATCTCCGCCGTCTCGCCGATCACCACGAAACCGTGGTCGATGAAGAAATGCCGCCCGATCCTCGCGCCCGGATGGATGTCGATCGCGGTGGTCGCGCGTGAGAAATGGTTCACGCACCGCGCCAGGAAGAACAGCCGCCGACGGTACAGCCGGTGCGCGACGCGGTGCCAGCCGAGCGCCCAAACGCCCGGATAGGTCAGCACCTCGGCGCGGCTGTGCGGGGCCGGATCGCGCGCCCGGATCGAATCGAGATAGCTGAACAGGCGTCTGAACATGAACGCTCCCTTGCCAGCCCAAATAGGGGGAGCCGCCCGCGATATCCAGCACACCCCGCGCCGGCCTTTACCCGCCTAAACTCCACCTCGCTTGTGGGAATGCGCGTGGACGCTAGGGCCGAAGGCGAAAGGACGCGGATGCAAGGACTCGCAAGCTTCGACTGGTCCGCCGTCCTGCCCTTCGTCGCGATCGGCTTCGCCGCGCAGATCGTCGACGGGGCGCTCGGCATGGCGTTCGGCGTGGTATGCAACGTGCTGCTCGTCGCGGTGCTGGGCGTCGCTCCCGCGCGCTCGTCGGCCAACATCCACCTCGTCGAAGTGTTCACCACCGCCGCGTCGGGGATCAGCCACGCCCTGGCCGGCAACATCGACCGCGCGCTCTTCCTGCGGCTGCTGCTCCCCGGCATGATCGGCGGCGTGACCGGAGCCTATGTCCTGATCAACCTCGACGGCGACATGGTGAAACCGTACATATTGGGCTACCTCGTGCTGATCGGCGTCTACCTGCTCGTGCGGGGCCTGCTGTTCCCGCCCAAGCCCGCCGCGCCCAAGGTCGTCGAACCGCTCGCGCTCGTCGGCGGCTTCCTCGATGCGGTCGGCGGCGGCGGCTGGGGGCCGGTCGTCACCTCCAACCTTCTCGTCCAGGGCGTCGAGCCGCGCCGCGTGATCGGCACGGTCAGCGCGGTCGAGTTCTTCCTGACGATCACCGTATCGGCGACCTTCATCTACCATCTCGGCCTGCAGGCCTTCGCGCTCGCCACGGTCGGCCTCATCGTCGGCGGGGTCGCCGCCGCGCCGTTCGGCGCGCTGATCGCCAGGCGCGTCTCGACCAAGGTCCTCCTGATCCTGGTCGGCGTCGTGCTGATCGCGACCAGTTCCTACGGCTTCGTCCGCGCGGTGCTTTGACCGGGACGCGGCACCCGCTATCGGACCCGCGGTGAGCGCCACCTACACTCCCACGCTCAAACAGCTGCAATATCTCGTCGCCTTGCGCGATCACGGTCACTTCGGCCGCGCGGCGGAGGCGAGCTTCGTTACGCAGTCGACGCTGTCGGCGGGCCTGCGCGAGCTCGAGACCCTGCTCGGCGTCGCGCTGGTCGAGCGCACCCGCCGGGTGGTCCGCTTCACCCCGCTGGGCGAAGCGATCGCGGCCAAGGCCCGGCGCGTCCTGCGCGAGGCCGAGGAGCTCGGCGACCTCGCCCGCGCGTCGGGCCGCCCGCTCTCGGGGGAGCTGCGCATGAGCGTGATCCCGACGATCGCCCCCTTCGTCCTCCCGCGCGTCCTGCCCCGCCTGCGCCGCGACTATCCCGAGCTCAGGCTGTTCCTGCGCGAGGAGCCGAGCGGGCCCGCCTGCGAGGCGCTGCAGGCGGGCCGCGCCGACTGCGTGCTGCTCGCCCTACCCTATGCCTGCGGCGAGGTGACGGCCGAGCCGTTGTTCGCCGACCGGCTGTTCGTGGCCTTTCCGGGCGGCGACGGGGACGGCCCGCCCGCGCTCAAGCCCGCCGACATCGACGTGACGCGCCTCTTGATGCTGGAGGACGGGCACTGCCTGACCGACCACGCGCTGGCCGCCTGCAACCGGCCCGAGATGCGCGGCGAGGCGCGGATGCTGGGCACCTCGCTGCATACGATGGTGCGGATGGTGGAAGGCGGACTGGGCGTGACGATGCTGCCCGAAATGGCGCTGGCCGCGGGCATCCTGGACGGGACGAGCGTGACCGCGCGCCCGCTCGACACCCCGCACGCGACGCGGACGGTGGCGCTCGCCTGGCGGCGCGGCTCGCCGCGCGAGCGCGACTTCCGCCTGCTCGCGCAAGTTTTCGCCGAGGCGCGTCCGGTTAACCGGACGCAACCATCGCGGTAGGGGAACGTATCTCCCGCGGTGCGCCGGTTATCGCACGGGGGCCGATCAGGTCCCGCCCACCAGGAGAGACCCAATGTCGAACCCCCGCCTTCCCCTCCTCGCGCTCGTCGGATCGCTCGGCCTCGCCGCCTGCGCGCCGATGAACGCCGACACCGCCGGTCCGGCGTCCACCGGCGACGCGTCCACGCCGACGGCGAGCGCCTCCGCCTCCGCGGGCGCGAACCCGACCGTCGGCGGCGCGCCGATGATCGCCAGCCGCACGATCGTCCAGAACGCCTCGGCCGCGCCCAACCTGTCCACGCTCGTCGCCGCGGTGAAGGCGGCCGGGCTGGTCGACACGCTGTCGGGTCCCGGGCCCTTCACCGTCTTCGCGCCCACCAACGACGCCTTCGGCCGCCTCGCGCCCGGCACGGTCGACACGCTGCTCAAGCCCGAGAACAAGGCGTCGCTGACCAAGGTGCTGACCTATCACGTCGTGTCCGGCGACGTGTCGGCCGCGCAGCTGCAGCAGCGGATCGCGGCGGGCGGCGGCACCGCCACGCTCACCACCGTCGCGGGCGCGCCGCTGACCGCGCGGATCGAGAACGGCAACGTCACCCTGACCGATCAGGGCGGCAACAAGAGCTATGTCGAGACCGCCGACGTGCGCCAATCGAACGGCGTCGTCCATGTCGTCAACGGGGTGCTCGTGCCCACCCTGCCCTAAACCGTCCAGCGCGCGGCGGCGGCATGGTCGCCGTCGCGCGCCTCGACCCAGCGCCGCTCCCCGCCCCGCGTCTCGCGCTTCCAGAAAGGCGCGTCGGTCTTCAGCCGATCGATCAGGAACGCGCAGGCTTCCAGCGCGGCCGTCCGGTGCGCCGCCGCGGTCGCGACGAACACGATGCGCGTCCCCGGCGGCATCGGCCCGACCCGGTGGACGATGCTGGCCGCCGACAAGCTCCAGCGCGCGGTCGCCTGGCCGGCGAGCCCGGCCAGCATCGCCTCCGTGACGCCCGGATAATGCTCCAGTTCCAGCAGCTCGACGCCGTCGTCGGCGCGCACCAGCCCGCAGAAGCTGGCGATCCCCCCGACCCCCGCCACCTCGACGCGTCCGAACTCGGCGGCGATGTCGATCGGGTCGGTCGAGACGCGCACATACGGCGGATCCGGCATCATCCGCCCGTCACCGGCGGGAACAACGCGACCTCCCGAGCCTCCCCGAGCGACGCGCCCAGCGGCACGAACGCCTGATCCACCGCCGCCCGCAAGCGCGCCGGATCGGCGAACGCGCGCGCATGGCCCTCGCTGCGCCCGGCCAGCCACTCGACGAGCGCCGCGACCGTGGCGACCTCGGGCGGCGGCGAGACGCGCTCCTCGTCCACGCCCACCAGCTCGCGCACCCAGGCGAAATAGAGCACCCGCATCCGGCGCTCAGTCCATGTGCTTCAGGCCGACGCGCAGATAGTCCCAGCCCGTCAGCAGCGTCAGCACCGCCGCGCCCCACAGGCTTCCCAGCCCGACGACCGCGATCCAGCCCTGGCCCGGCAGCGCGACGCCCAGGATCAGCGCGCCCAGCGCCACCAGCTGCAGCGTGGTCTTCCACTTGGCCAGCTGCGACACGGGCACCGACACCTGCACCTGCGCCAGGAACTCGCGCAGGCCCGAGACCGCGATCTCGCGCAGCAGGATGACGAGCGCGGCGATCACGT
>CAXTFF010000007.1:0-12351 GCA_964243325.1 uncultured Sphingomonas sp. | reverse complement strand
GCCCCCTTCGCCTGCGACCGGGCGAGATAGCCGTCGAAATAATCGGTGATCCCCATCGCGCAGTACAGCACGAACGCGATCCCGTAGCCGAGCGCCCACCCCGGACTCCACATCAGCGCGACCAGCAGCGGCAGCGCGACGATCCGCGACAGGGTCAGCAGGTTGGGCAGCGTCCACATCGACCGCGTTCGTAGCGTCCGGCCCGCCCCCGCGATAGCCCGACGGGCCGCGGTGGAGGCTTTGGCGTTGGCGCGGCGGTCGCGCTCGGCTAAGCCGGTGCCATCCAGGGCAACCCGAGGCCGCCGCCGTTCCATGATCAACGCCCTCGGGCTTCTCAAGCGACGCCGGTTCCTGCCCCTGTTCGCGACCCAGTTCATGGGGGCGTTCAACGACAACCTGTTCAAGACGTCGATGGTGCTGTTCGCCACCTACCGCATCTTCGCCGACCAGCGGCAGGAGGGGTTTTTCAACGCGCTGGCGGCCGGGCTGTTCGTGCTGCCGTTCTTCCTGCTGTCCGCGCTGGCGGGCCAGCTCGCCGATTCGAACGACAAGACGCGCATCATCCGCGTGGTGAAGCTGGCCGAGATCGGCATCATGCTCGTCGGCTGCGCGGGCCTGCTGCTCGCCAGCACGGGCGCGGTGGCCGCGCCGCTCGTGCTGATGCTCGTCGCGGTGACGGGCCTGGGCGTCCATTCGACCTTCTTCGGCCCGATCAAATACGCGATCCTGCCGCAGCATCTGGGCGACGACGACGTGCTCGGCGGCACCGGGCTGGTGGAGGCGGGGACGTACCTGTCGATCCTCATGGGCACGATCGTGGCGGGCTTCGTCTATCAGTCGACGCCGATCGTCGCCGCGGTCACGCTGGCGGTCGCGGTCGGCGGCTATCTGATCGCGCGGCAGATCCCGCCCGCGCCCCGGCTCGGGCCCGAACTCGTGATCGACTGGAACCCGCTGCGCGCGTCCTGGCGGCTGATCGCGGCGACGATGCACGTGCCCAGGCTGTTCCTGGCGATCTGCGCCATCTCGTTCTTCTGGACGATCGGCTCGGTCCTGATCATCGCCTTTCCGCCGTTGGTGAAGAACGTGCTGACCGCCGACGCCGGGGTGGCGAGCCTGGTGCTCGCCGTCTTCTCGGTCGGCGTCGCGATCGGGTCGGTGGCGATCAACCTGTTGCTCAGGGGCGCGATCTCGGCGCGCTATTCGCCCGCGTCGGTGATCGCGATGGGCGCGGCGGTGGTCGCGTTCTGGGCGGTGGTGCGGCTATGGACGCCCGCCGCGGGCGGGCGGCTGTACGGCATGGGCGAGTTCGTGGCGCAGCCCCAGGCCGCGCCCGTGCTGATCTGCCTGCTGCTGGTGGCGGTGTTCGGGGGCATGTTCGTGGTGCCGCTCTACGCGTTCCTGACCACCACCGTCGCCAAGGACCAGACCGCGCGCACGGTGGCCGCGAACAACGTCGTCAATTCGGGCGCGATGACGATCGGGTCGGTCGCGGTCGCCGCGATGACGGCGGCGGGCGCGACCGCGCAGCAGCTGCTGCTGCTGGTCGCGGCCATGTGCCTCGTCGCGGCCTGGATCGCGACGCGGCTTCACCGGGCCTGCGACTAGCGGCCGCGCCGCCGGGGCCCACGGCTAGAAGATGAACGTGTAGAAGCAGGTGAAGAAGGCGGAGAAGCTCAGCAGGAACAGCTTCCAATCCCGATCCTCGTCGGGCCGGGCTTTGGCGGCCGGCACGGGCGGCAGGCCGCGGCGGAAAGGGTGGCCCGCGCCCTCGGCGGTCAGGACTAGTCTTCTGGTCATGGGCGAGGCGTTAACAAACCGTTACCGCGCCCGGCCAGTCACATTGGTGGTTAAGCCCGTCCCGTCCCATCGGGGGACGACATTCCGCGGCCGACCCGGCCCGGTCAGATCCCCGCGTACCAGGCGTAGTCGTTCGAGTCCTCCCAATACCCGCCCTTGCCCGCGCCGATCCCGGCCAGGCTCGCCACCGCTTCGACGCGCATCACGTACTTGGCGTGCTTGTAGCCGAGCTGGCGTTCGACCCGCAGCCGGATCGGCGCGCCGTTGGCGATCGGCAGCGCGCGGCCGTTCAGCCCCCAGGCCAGGATCGTCTGCGGGTGGAGCGCGTCGACCAGGTCGATGCTCTCGTAATACTTGCCCGGCCCGTAATCGTCGGCGCAGTGGAAGACGATGTACCTGGCCGACGGCAGCAGCCCCGCCTCGTTCAGAAGCCCGCGCAAGGGGGTGCCCGTCCACCGCCCGATCGCGCTCCACCCTTCCACGCAGTCATGCCGCGTGACCTGCGTCCGCGCGGGCAACGACCGGAGCCGGTCCAGCGACACCGACGACGGCCGCCGCACCAGCCCGTCGACGCGCAGCCGGTAATCGGCGAAGTTTCCCGCCGCCAGCGCCCGGTAGTCCGCGGCCGCCGGGTCCCGGGTCCCGTTGGCGCGGAACACGGGCGACAGGTCCGCCATCCCGTATTCCGGCGCGAGCGCGCCGCGGTCGGACACCGCCCGCGTGAAGTCCGCGGTCAGCCTCTCCGCGCCTTCGGTGAACCCGCGAAAGGCGGGCGTCGCCGCGATCCGGTCGCATCCCGACACCAGCAGCCCGCCCGCGCCGAGCCCCAGCGACCCGACCAGTCCGCGCCGCGTGATCATGCCGCGTCCTCCTTTAGCCGCCGGACGTGGAACCAGCCCGTGATCATCGACCGCATCTCGTTTACCGGTCCCGCCAGCACCACCAGCACGAGGTGGACCACGATGAACCCGACCAGCCCGGCCATGCAGAGGAAATGGATCGACCGCGCCGACTGCCGTCCGCCGAACAGGTCGAGCAGCCACGGCCAGGCGGCGTTCAGCCCCGGCGACATGCTCACCCCCGTCAGGATCACGACGGGCATCAGCACGAACAACACCAGCCCGTAGCTCAGCTTCTGCAGGACGTTGTAATGCGCGGTCCCGTCGGTCGGGTGGAACCGCAGCCGCAGATGGTCGGCGATGTCCTTCCACAGATGACGCGGCGTCAGCTCCGCCCGGCGCGGCAGCAGGTCGCGGGCGAGGTGCCGGTTGAACGCGCTCCACAGCAGATAGCCGATCGTCGCGACCGTGAAGAGCCACGCGACCGACAGGTGCCACCGCCGCGCCGCCGCCAGGTTGTAACCCGACGGGATCGTCGCCCACCACGGGAACGCCTGCGTCCGCTCGACGCCCTGCTTGTCGGTCCACCGCCCCAGCACGCCCGTGGTCGGGATCCGCGTCGACCCGATCACCACCTGCCCGCCCGTCGCCGTCGGCCCGATCTGCAGCCACGCCGCGTCGGTGTTCGCGCCGTACCGCCCCCAATAGAGCCGCGGATGCGCGTTGAAGATCATCAGCCCGCTCATCAGCATGACCAGGAGCGCGACCGCGTTGACCCAGTGCCAGACGCGCGTCGACACGCGGTGGCGGTAGACGCGGCGCGGCCCGGCCGGGTTCGGGCGCTGATCGTCGCGATCGCTCATGCCGGACATATAGGCGCGGCTGGACCCGAACGGGAGAGCCGGGCATCGGGCGGGCGGATATCGCCGGGAGCGAGCGGACACGATGTTGAGGCGGACCTTCCTGACCGGCGCGGCCTGCGCCGCCGCGGCGCCGATCGTCGCGATCGACCCCGCCCGGGCTTTCGGCGGCGCGGCGTTCCGGCGCGAGGTGCTGGCGCTGGAACGGACGTCGCGCGGGCGGCTCGGCGTCGCGGTCCTCGACACCGCCACCGGCGCGCGCTTCGCGACGCGCGGCGACGAGCGTTTCCCGATGTGCAGCACCTTCAAGCTGATCCTCGCCGCCGCCATCCTGGCGCGCGTCGACCGGGACCGCGACCGCCTCGACCGCCGGGTGGCTGTCGCCGCCTCCGACCTCGTTCCGAACTCCCCCTTCACCCAAACGCGCGTCGGCGGGCACGCGACGGTCGCCGAACTGTGCCTGGCGACCATGACACGCAGCGACAACGCCGCGGCCAACCTGCTTCTGCCCGCGGTCGGCGGCCCTGCCGGGATCACGCGCTTCGCCCGCGCGCTCGGTGACGGGACGACCCGCCTCGACCGGATCGAGCCCGAACTGAACGACGTGCGCCCCGGCGACCCGCGCGACACCACCACGCCGAACGCGATGCTCGGGTTGTTTCAAAGCCTGACGCTCGGTTCGGTGCTGAAATCCGCCTCTCGCGACCTGTTCAACGGCTGGCTCCTCGCGAACGAGACGGGCGACCAGCGCCTGCGCGCAGGGTTGCCCAAGGGCTGGCACGTCGGCGACAAGACGGGCGCGAGCGGGCGCGGCCACGACAACGACGTGGCGATCCTCCGGCCGCCCGCGCGCAGGCCCCTGCTCGTCGCGAGCTATATCGCCGACAGCCCGCTCGACCTCGCGCGGTCGAACGTCGTCCATGCCAGGCTGGGTGCGCTGATTGCGGGGGCGGTCGCCTGATCCGCGCGGGCGACGCGCGGTCGCCCGACGGAACCAACGCCCCCATGTGCGCGTCGCGTCGTCATGCCCAATTTCGCCAAGCAAGCCGAACTGATCGACGCCGAAGCCGGCCCGCCATCCACGCCCGGCAACGGGTTGGAACGGCGCGTCTTCCGCGCCACCGCGGTCGTGCTCGCCACGGTCGCGGCGGCCTACGTCCTCTGGCTGCTCGTCGACCTGCTGCTGCTGCTCTTCGCTTGCGCGCTCGCCTCCCTGATCCTGCTCACCATCACCAACGCGATCCGCCGCCGCACCGGGCTGCCCTTCGGCGTTTCGCTGACCGTGACGGTGATCGGGCTGCTCGCGCTGATCGCGGGCGCGATCGCGTTCTTCGGCGCGACCATGCAGGGCGAGTTCGCCGAGCTCGCCACGCGCCTGCCCGCCGCCTGGGCGGGCCTGCAGGCGCGGATGCAGGGCTCCGCGATCGGGGCCACGGTGATCGAGCGCGCGCAGAGCCTCGCGCCCAGCGGCCAGACGATCGTCAACGCGGCCACCACCGCGCTCGCGGCCGTCGGCGGCGCGCTGTCGGGCTTGGCGATCGTCCTGATCGGCGGCCTCTACCTCGCCGCGCAGCCGACGCTCTACGCCGTCGGCCTGTTGCGCCTGTTCCCCAAGGGGGCGCAGGCGACCGCCGCCGACACGTTCGACGCGATCGCGGTTTCGCTGCGCAACTGGCTCAAGGGGCAGGCGCTCGGCATGCTGTTCGTGGGCGTCGGCACGGGCCTTGGGCTATGGCTCGTGGGCGTGCCCGCCGCCTGGGCGATCGGCCTCGTTGCGGGATTGGCCGAATTCGTGCCCTATGCCGGCATTATCCTGGCGGGCATCCCCGCCGTGATCCTCGGCTTTGGCCAAGGCACCGACACGGGGCTGTGGACGATCGGCGTGCTGCTCCTCGTCCAGCAGCTGCAGGGCAACATCGTCATGCCGCTGCTCCAGAACAAAATGGTCGATCTGCCGCCCGCCATCACGATCTTCGGGATCATCGCGGCGGGCATCCTGTTCGGGGTCGCGGGCGTGCTGCTCGCCACGCCGCTCACGATCGTCGTACTGGTCCTGGTCCGCCGCCTCTATCTGCGCGAAGACAAGCACGAGGTGCTGGCGAGCGGCGCGACCGTCGCTCCGGCCCCGCCGACGACCGGGTGACGCGGACGGCCTTCCTCGCCTTCACCCGGATGCGGGCGAACGTCCGCGCGACGGACTGGACCGGGACGCGCTGAGCGCGGATGGTGGAGCCGAGGGGGATCGAACCCCTGACCTCTGCAATGCCATTGCAGCGCTCTCCCAGCTGAGCTACGGCCCCATGATCGTACCGGAGCGGCCCTATACGGGCGCCCGGGTCCGGAGGAAGCGCCCCTAGCGAGGCATCCTTCGCTTGGCAAGCGGCGAGACGGACGCCGCCCGCCCGCCGGTCAGCTCTCGTCGTCTTCCTTGTTGGTCTCGACGCCCAGATCGTCGTCGCCGCCCAGATCGACCTCGTCGTCGGCCGACGGCTCACCGTCGTCAGCCGCCAGGATCTCCGGATCTTCCTCGCCGCCCGCGAGCGCGGCGTCCTTGGCGGGGTCGGCCTTGACGATCTCGTACGCCATGGGCTGCTTGGACTTCAGGATCGTCTCGGGCTGGAACGTGTTCGCGCACTCGATGCACGTGACGGGATCGTTCTTGCCGAGGTCGTAGAAACGCGTGGCGCATTTCGGGCACGTGCGCTTCGTGCCCCATTCCGGCTGGATCATGTGTGGGGGTGCTTTCGAAGTGGCGTTGCGGGTGACTGGCCGCCCAGATGGGGCGCGCCTTGCCACGGGGCAACCGGGCTGTCAAAGCGCCCCCGGCTTAACCCATGTCGCATTCCGCCACCCCCCGAACCGTCGGCCCGCGTGGCCCTGTGCGCGGCGCGATCGCCGTCCCGGGCGACAAGTCGATCAGCCACCGCGCGCTGATCCTGTCCGCGCTGGCGGTCGGGCGCGGCCGCGTCACCGGCCTGCTGGAGGGCGAGGACGTGCTGGCCACCGCCGCCGCGCTCCGCGCGATGGGGGTCGCGATCGAGCGTGCGGGCGAGGGCGACTGGACCGTCCACGGCGTCGGCGTCGGCGGCCTGCTCCAGCCGCGGCGGGCGCTCGACATGGGCAACAGCGGCACCTCGACCCGCCTGCTGATGGGCTTGGTCGCCAGTCACCCGATCACCGCGACCTTCATCGGCGACGCCAGCCTGTCCCGCCGCCCCATGGCGCGCGTGGCCGATCCGCTGCGGACGGCGGGCGCGGACATCGCCGCCAGCCCGGGCGATACGCTGCCGCTGATGGTGCGCGGCCTGTGCCCCGCGGCGCCGATCGCCTACACGCTCCCCGTCGCCTCCGCGCAGGTCAAGTCCGCCATCCTGCTCGCCGGCCTGAACACCCCCGGCATCACCCGCGTCGTCGAGCCCGTCCCGACCCGCGACCATACCGAACGCATGCTCGCGGGCTTCGGCGCGGAGATCTCCGCCAGGGACACGCCCGAGGGTCGCGTCATCTCGCTGACTGGCGAGACCGAGCTTCACCCCCAGGACATCGCCGTCCCCGGCGACCCCTCCTCCGCCGCTTTCTGGCTCGTCGCGGCGAGCGTCGTCCCGGGGTCCGACCTGACGGTGCGCGGCGTCGGCCTGAACCCGACCCGCACCGGCCTCCTCGCGACGCTCCGCCTGATGGGAGCCGACATAGCCGAGCAGGATCACCGCACCGTCGGCGGGGAGCCCGTGGCCGACCTCCGCGTCCGGCACGCGTCGCTTCGCGGGGTCGAAGTGCCGCCCGACCTCGCCCCGTCGATGATCGACGAGTACCCCGCCCTGTTCGTCGCCGCCGCCTTCGCCCATGGCCGCACCGTCGCCCGCGGCGCGGCCGAACTGCGCGTCAAGGAGTCCGACCGCATCGCCGCGATGGCCGCCGCCCTCGCCGCGAACGGCGTTCCCGTCGAGGAACACGAGGACGGGCTGACCATCCAGGGCACAGGCGGCGGCCCGATTCCCGGCGGCGGCCCGGCGGCGACCCGCCTCGACCACCGCGTCGCCATGAGCATGGCCATGGCCGCGCTCCACGCCCGCGCGCCCGTCAGGCTCGACGACGTGTCGCCGGTCGCCACCAGTTATCCCGGCTTCTTCGCCGCCCTCGACCTCGTCAGCCAGGAGCCCGCCCCTTGATCATCGCCGTCGACGGCCCCGCCGCGAGTGGAAAGGGCACGGTCGCCCGCGCGCTCGCGCGTCACTTCGGCCTGCCGCATCTCGACACCGGCCTGCTCTACCGCGCGGTCGCCTACACCGTGCGCCGGCTCGAGCTCGACCCGTCCAGGGAGGCCGACGCCATCGCCGCCTGCGACTTCGACGAGCTGACGCTCGCCGATCCGGCGCTGCGCGACGACGAGGTCGGCCAGCTCGCCTCGATCGTCTCCGCCCACCCGCTCGTCCGCGCGGCGTTGTTCCAGCGGCAGAAGCGCTTCGCCAACCAGCCGGGCGGCGCGGTGCTCGACGGGCGCGACATCGGCACGGTGATCGCCCCGGACGCCGACGCCAAGCTCTTCGTGAAGGCCACCGCCGCCGTCCGCGCCCGCCGTCGCCTCGCGGAACTGACCGCGCGCGGCCAGGATCTCACCTACGAACAGGTGCTGGGCGACATCCGCGCCCGCGACGCGCGCGACAGCGCCCGCTCGACCGCCCCGCTGACCCAGGCCGCCGACGCCGCCTCCCTCGACACCAGCGCGCTGACGATCGACGCCGCCGTGGCCCGCGCGGTAGCGCTGGTCGAAGGGCGGTTGAAGGGCAGGAACTCGGTCCGCCTTACCGGCTGAACCGCTGCGGCCGGTTCAGACCGCGTCCGGCCCGCCCATCCCGCCGTCGCCACCGCCACCGTTACCGTTACCGCCGCCGCGCGCGTCCCCCTTGCCGCGCCCGCCCGCGCCGCCCGACGGCCGCGCGGGCCCCTGCATCGGGATCGCCAGGTCGCCCGGCACCGGATCGAGGTCGAGCGCCTCCCGCACGAAGTCGCGGAGCGACACGACCAGCGCGTGCGTGTGCACCGGCCGCCCCGCGACCAGCTCGCGCGCGGCGCGCTCGGCGAGGCGGACCTGCGCCTCCGTGCCCAGCAGGATGACGTCCGACAACGCCGCCTCCACCGCGTCGCGGATGCGCCGGGTGCGGTCCGATCCCGCGACGCGCTCGGCGCTCAGGTCCAGCGCCGCCGCGGCGGCCTCTCCCTCCCCGCGCCGCTTCAGGTCGCGCAGATGCGCGGGATCGACCGCCAGGTCGCCGGTGAACGATCCGCCCAGCGTCTTGTAGGCCGCCATCAGCGTCCGCAGCCGTTCGTTGATCTGGCGGTTGAACCGCTCGCGCCGCTGCTGGAGCGTCTGCATCATGATCAACCGGATGCCGACGCCCACCAGCGCGAACAGCGCGACGCTCAGCACCGCCGCGAGCACGCTCTGCCAGGAACTGAAATCGATGACGCGCAAGCCCGACCCTCCCGACCGCGCCCGAATCGGCGACGGTACCCGGCATCGCAAGCGACCCCGCCCCAGGCTGTTGGCGCGGCGCACCGCTTGCCGCTAGAGCCGACGCCGTGCCGCCCCGCCTGAAAATCTTCTTCGACGGCGGCTGCCGCCCCAATCCGGGCCGCATCGAGATCGCGGTCGTCGCCGCCGGCCGGACGGAGATCGGGCGCGACGTGGGCCACGGCACCAGCACGGACGCCGAATGGCTGGCGCTCCTCCACGCGCTGGGGGTCGCCCGCTCGCTCGGCCGGACCGACTACGTCCTGCTGGGCGACTCGGCGGGCGTCGTCGCGCAGGCGAACGGCACGGCCAGGTGCCGCGGCGACGCCGCCCGCCACCTTCAGGCGTTCCGCGCGCTGGCCGCCGACGGGCCCCCGCCGCGCGTCCGCCGGATCAAGCGGTCCCAGAACCTGGCCGGGATCGCGCTCGCGGCGCTCGCGTCCCGATGACGCGGCTCGTCCTGTTCAACAAGCCCTACGGCGTGCTCTGCCAGTTCACCGACGACGGCCCGCCCGGCGGCGGCGCCCCTCGCCCGACGCTGGCGGACCACATCGCCGTCCCCGGAATCTACCCCGCCGGCCGCCTCGATCGCGACAGCGAGGGCCTGCTGCTCCTGACCGACGACGGCGCGCTCCAGGCGCGGATCGCCGACCCCCGCCACAAGACGCGCAAATCCTACCTCGTCCAGGTCGAGGGCGACCCGGACGACGCCGCGCTCGACGCCCTGCGCCGGGGCGTGCCGCTCAGGGACGGCCCCACCCGCCCCGCCGCGGCCGACCGCATCCCGTCGCCGACGCTCTGGCCCCGCGACCCGCCCGTCCGTTTCCGCAAATCGGTCCCCGACGCCTGGCTCCGCCTGACGATCGCCGAAGGCCGCAACCGCCAGGTCCGCCGCATGACGGCCGCGGTCGGCCACCCGACGCTCCGGCTGGTCCGCTGGAGCATCGGCGACTGGACGGTCGAGGGCCTCGCGCCGGGCGGGTGGCGGGAGGTCGCGGTCGGCCCGGGGCGCTGACCTGTTGCGGCGGCGCAACATTCCGCCGCCATCGCGCGGGCGGGTCCGAACGCCGCTTGCCAGCCCGGCCCGGCACCCTAGCCTGCGACGCGACGCCAGGGGGAGTTCACCACATGCACCGTCCGATCGCCGCCGCGCTTCTCGCGACCTCCGCCCTCGCGGCCCCCGCTTGGGCCCAGACCACCGCCACGCCCCCCGCCTCCACGGTACCGGGCGGCACGCCGGGCGACGGCGTTCCCGACGAGAACCCCGCCGACACCATCATCGTCACCGGCACCCGCGCCGCGAACCGCACCGCGGGCGACAGCCCCGTTCCCATCGACGTGATCTCGTCGGAACAGCTGACGACCTCGGGCCTGGGCGAGACGAACAAGATCCTCAACCAGCTCATCCCCTCCTTCAACTTCCCCCAGCCCTCCATCAACGACGGCACCGACGTCATCCGCCCCGCGACGCTGCGCGGCCTGAACCCCGACCAGACCCTGGTGCTCATCAACGGCAAGCGCCGCCACACCTCCGCGCTGCTCAACATCAACGGATCGGTCGGGCGCGGCGCGGCGGCGGTCGACATCAACACCATCCCCGCCCTCGCGATCGAGCGGGTGGAGGTCCTGCGCGACGGCGCGTCGTCGCAATACGGCTCGGACGCGATCGCGGGCGTGATCAACTTCCAGCTCAAGCGCGGCACGAACACCGGCACCGTCTCGGTCAGCTACGGCAAGTATGTGACGGAGCTGGAGGATGTCGGCCGCCTGACCGGGCTTCAGACGGGCGCCGCGGGCCAGCCCTTCTTCGATCCCGCCGACGGCCGCATCCTGGCCGGGAACTATGACGGCGAGCGCCGCGCGCGCGACGGCGACCTGTGGACCCTCGCCGCGAACATCGGCATCCCGCTGGGGGCGGAGGGATACCTGAACCTCACCGGCGAGTACCGCGACCGCGACAACACCAACCGCGCCGGCTTCGACCCGCGGCCCAACTACAACCGTCCCACCGCCGCCTTCGACGCGCGCGAACTGTCCTTCGACCGGCTGAACTTCCAGTTCGGCGATCCCAAGGTGGAGGATTACAATCTCTTCGCCAACGCCGGCGTGCCCCTCGGCCCGGTCGAGCTCTACGCCTTCGGCTCCTTCAGCAAGCGCGACGGCGTCAGCGCGGCGAACTTCCGCCAGTCGGCCTCGGCCAACAACCGCGACTTCTCGACGATCACGCCCGCGACCACGCCGACCGCGGCGAACTTCACCCCGCTGCGCCCGGACGGCTTCCTTCCCGCCATCGCGACCGATTACGAGGACTATGCCGGCGCCGTCGGCCTGCGCGCGGACGTGGCGGGCTTCTCCGCCGACCTGTCGGTCGTGTACGGCCATAACGAGTTCGACTACCGGACCGTCGACAGCCTCAACACCTCCTTCGGACCGCAGAGCCAGCGGTCGTTCGACTCGGGCGGGCTCCGCTTCGGCCAGACCACCGTCAATCTCGATCTCGGCCGCGAGTTCGACGTCGGCTTCGCCAAGCCGCTGACCTTCTCCTTCGGCGGCGAGTATCGCGACGAGAATTTCAAGATCGTGCCGGGCGAGCTGCAATCCTACGCGGCCGGGCCGTTCTTCGTCGCCGCCCGCACCACCACCGCCGCCGATTGCGCGGCGTCGGGCGGCGTGTTCGCGGCCGCGACGGGCCGCTGCACCTTTCCGGGCCGCGCGGCGCTGGTCGGCGCGCAGGGGTTTCCGGGCTTCCCCGTGTCCGCCGCGACCGACCGCAGCCGCGACAGCTTCGCCGGCTATGTCGAACTCGACACCGACGTCTTCACCGGCTTCACCGTGACCGCGGCGGGACGCTTCGAGCATTTCTCAGATTTCGGCGACACGCTGAACGGCAAGCTCGCCGCCCGCTACGAGTTCGTCGATGGCTTCGCGGTCCGTGGTTCGGTGTCGAACGGCTTCCGCGCGCCCTCGCTCCAGCAGCAGTTCTTCACCACCACCTCCACCAACTTCATCGCGGGCGCGCCCGTCGACATCAGCACGCTGCCCGTCGACGCTCCGGTCGCCCAGGCGCTCGGGGCGCGGCAGCTCGACGCGGAAAAGTCGCTCAACCTCAGCCTGGGCGCGTCGATCAATCCCTTGCGCGGGCTCAGCATCACCGCCGACCTGTACCAGATCAAGATCGACGACCGGATCGTGCTGACCGAGAATCTGGGCGCGGTCGGCAGCGGCACGGCGGCGGTCAACGCGGCGGTGCAGCAGGTGCTGGCCGCCGGCGGATTCAACTCGGTCGGCGCGGCACGCTTCTTCATCAACGGGCTGGATACAACGACGCGCGGCGTCGACG
>CAXTFF010000006.1:13366-19824 GCA_964243325.1 uncultured Sphingomonas sp. | reverse complement strand
GCCCAGCGCGTCGGTCTCCTGACGCAGCCGATCCAGCGCGGCGCGGATCCAGACGGCGTGATCGGTCGCGGCGTCGCGGACGGGGGCCAGTTCGGCGGCGATCCGCCGGTCGGCGACCGCGGCCAGGTCCGCGACCGCATCCAGCAGGCCCGATCCCACCGCGTCGACGCGCCGGGCGAGGTCATGGCGAAGATCGTCCGCCGACCGCGCCAGCCTGCGCGCCGCGGCGTCGACGACCGCGTCGTGGCGCGCGGGCTGGCGCCCTATCGCCTCCAACGCCTCGCCCATCGCGGCGAGCGCCCGGTGCGACAGCGCCACCGCCTCATGGAGCCGCGCGCGTTCCGCCTCCGCCGCCGCGGCGCTCCGCTCCAGGGCGACGAGCGCCCGGTCGACCCGCGCCGTCCGCTCGCGCAGCCAGCCGATCACGCCCGCATCCCATCAGAAGGCATCGAGCCGCTCCCCAACCGCGCCCCCGACCGCGCGCCCGCGCGCCGCCGCCTCGTATCGCCCGTCGATCAGCCGCTCGGCGAGCAGCTCGATTTCCGCCGACAGCGGCCGGTCGTCATGGACGAAGGCGCTGGTCTCCCGCACCGCCGCGCGCACCGCCAGCGCGGCCCGGCTGAACGGCGTCGGATCGGCCGCGAGGCGCAGGTCGATCGCCTGCGCCAGGCACATCGCCTCGATCGCCAGGATGCGGGAGACGTCCGCCACCGCGTCGCGCGCGCGCCTGGCGGCGATGGTGCCCATCGTCACCACGTCCTGGTTGTTGGCGTTGGTGGGCACCGACTGGATGGAGGCGGGGGCCGACTTGGCCCGGATTTCGGCGACCAGCGCCGACGCCGTCACCTGCGCGCCCATGAAGCCGCTGTTCAGCCCCGTCGCGTTCCCCTGCAGGAACGGCGGCAGCCCGCGGTTGAGCGTGGCGTCGGTGACGCGCGCGATCTGCCGCTCGCCCCAGACGCCCAGCATCGCCACCGCGTTGTGGATGTTGTCGGACGCGAAGGCGACGTGCTGCCCAAAGAAGTTGCCCGCATGGAGCAGCACCTCTTCCCCAGCGAACACGATGGGGTTGTCCGTCACCGCCGACAGCTCGATCCCGACCACGCCGTCATGGTGGACGAGCATGTCGTCGATCGCGCCCAGCGCTTGGGGGGCGCAGCGGATGCTGTAGGCGTCCTGGGGCAGCTCGCGGTCGTGCGCGACGCCGGACACGCCGATGTCGGCGGCAATCGGGTCGGGCAGCGGCCGGAAGGGGATCATCCGCGGCGCGTCCTCGGTCAGCGCCCACAGCAGCGCGGCCGCGCGGCGCTGGCCCGGATGCGGACGCGCCGCCGCGGTCAGCGGGTGCCAGGCGGCGCGGTGCCCGCCCAGCACCTCGGCATAGGCGACGGTCAGCAGCGACGCCGCGCGCAGCAGCCGACGCGCGCGCACCCCGTTCAGCGCCGCCACCCCCGCCATCGCGGAGGTGCCGTTGACCAGCGCCAGGCCCTCCTTGCGCGCCAGCGTGATCGGCTGGAGCCCGGCGGCGGCGAGGACCTCGGCCGAGGGGGCGGGCGCACCGTCGCGCCAGCACGCGCCCTCGCCCATGAAGGCCAGCGCCATGTGCGACAGCGGCGTCAGGTCGCCGCTCGCCCCGACCGTGCCCTTTTCGGGCATGACCGGCGACAGCCCCGCATTGAGGAAATCGACCATCCATTCCAGCAAGGCGGGCCGCACCGCCGACATGCCGCGCGCAAGCGTCGCCAGCCGGGACGCGACGATCGCGCGCGCCTCCGCCGGCGGGAACGGCGCGCCCACGCCGGTGGCGAGATGCTGGACCAGGCGGCGCTGGAGCAGCTCGCCCCGGGCCGGGTCTATCTGGTTGTCCGCGAGCGGGCCGAAGCCGGTGGTGACGCCGTAGATCGCGCGTCGCTCGGCGACCATGCGCGCCACCAGCGCCTCCGACCGCGCGGCGCGGGCCACCCCCTCGTCATGCAGCCCGGCCGGCGCCGCGCCGCACGCCACCGCTTCCACGTCGGCCAGTGTCACCGGCCGCGCGGGGTCGCCGAACGACACGATCGGCGCCGGTGGAGTCGTCGGGTGCGTCATCATGGGCGCAGGTGGTGACCGGTCGTGGTTAACATCGCGTTGCCGCCACCATGCGTTCGATCAAGGAAGCGTTAGCCGAAACTTGACCTTTGCGCGCCATAGGAACTCTCGACCACGGCGAATCCGCTTTCGCCGCCTGGGGCTCATCCAAACGGGAAGCGACGGCCATGGAAGTGATCAAGTTCGGTTCGGACGATCTGGAGAACAGGCTGGCGAGCGATCCGTCGCGCGCCGAGCTGTTGCCGTTCGGTGCGATCCTGGTGAACCAGCAGGGCGACGTGCTCCGCTACAACCACGTCGAATCGGGGATCAGCGGCCGGAACGTCGGCGATGTGGTCGGCAAGAACTTCTTCAACGAGGTGGCTCCCTGCGCCAAGGGGCAGGTGTTCTACAACCACTTCTTCCGCGCCGTCGCCGACGGCCAGGTCAACACGATGTTCGACTACCAGTTCGACTATAAGATGACGGCCACCAACGTGCGCATCCACATGAAATCCGCCGATGCCGCCCGCGGCATCTGGATCTTCATCAAGCGCGTCTGAACCGCAGGTCGTACCGGAGTAGAACCCATGAAAGAGGCACCGATGGACAGGGGAGGGGACTTCGATCCCGACCTGTTCTCGCCCGAGGAATTGGCGATGATGAGCGAAGCCGACGGCATCGTCGACGGATTCACCGTCGAACAGGACGCCGCCCAGTTGCAGGCGCAGTACGTGGCGCTGGCCAAGTTGGTCGCCGAAGGCGGCGAGCGCGAGCGCCAGCTGCGCGCGCTGGTCGCCGACCTGACCATGCTCGCCGAGACGAACATGCAGCTGCGGTCGCAGCACGAGCAGACGCAGAACCTCGCCAAGATCGTGCTGGCGAGCGCGGAGCGCGAGCTGCACCTCCAGCAATGCCTGGAGGCGTTCCGTTCGGTCGCGCTCACCCGCGCCCGGAACGTGATCTAACCCGTCCCGACAAGACCCCGACGGCGTCCAGTCGCCCAGGAGCTCCCATACGATGCCAAGCGCCAACCTCCGCGACGCCGCCCCGGCCGACCCGTCGTGGTTCCCCCATCTCGATCAGATGTCCCAGACCCGCATCCAGGAAATGGTGACGCAGGTCATGCCGATGCATGTGCTCAAGCGCACGGGACGGCGGCCGCTGCTGTTCAACGGTTCGACGCTGGCGACCGTGTGCGGCGTCACGCCCGCGCTGCCTTTCTGGTACGAGGTCAACGTCCACGAGACGGTGGTGAAGACGTACCTGACGGACGTGCGTCTGTTCAACAAGACGCCCGACGAGCCCGACCTGTTCTGGGTGCGCGAGCACGACGAGCTGGCCGACGCGGTCGCGTATCTGGAGGGGTACGATCCGGCGGGCGACCTGGTGCCGCCGCGCCAGATGGCCGAGATCGCGCCGTCCGCGGCCGAACTGGCGCTGCGCATCGCGCGGCTGCAGCTGCGCGTCGACCAGATCACGCAGCATTACCGCACGGTGGTCGGCGATTTCCTCCACACGCTGCATCAGGCGGGCCCCAAGCCCGCCTGAGCCTCACCAGTCGGCGGGTTTGCCCATCGCGCCCCGCGGCAGGCTCGCGCCCACCGCGATCCGGCGCGGCCGCTCGACACCCGTGACCCGCGCGCCGCACCAGCGGTCGAGCTCGGCGGCGAGCGTATCCTCCACTTCGCCGGGCTCGGGCACCACGAACGCCTTGAGCCGGCCCGTCTCCCCGTCCAGCCGGACCGCAGCCTCCGCCACGCCCGCATGGGAGAGCAGCACGTCGCGCACCCGGTCGGGAAACACGTTCAAGCCGCCGACCTGCACCGCGCCGTCGATCCGGCCGCGCAACGCGAAATGCCGGTCGTCGAGCCACTCGGCCGCGTCGGGCATCGCCACCGGGTCGCCGTCCGCGCCCGCAAGCGCGCCCGCCGCCGTCCGCGTCCACCGATCCAGCAGCCGGAACGGCGCGTCGTGGCGGTCGCGCACCGCGATCCCGGCGGTCTCGCTCGACCCGTACACCTCGACCAGCCGCGCCAGGCGCTGCCCGCCCAGTTGGTGCGCGAGCTGCCCGGGCATCGGCGCGGTCGAGCTGACGCCGGTGACGCCCGGCGGAAAGGCGAGCAGCGAGCGCGACAGGTACGCCCACACCGTCGGCGTGGCGATCACGACGCTGCCCGGGGTCGCGCGCGCCACCGCGTCGGCACCGACCGCGCGCTCGACCGGGCACCCGAGCAGGTCGGGGAGCATCGCGGTGAACAGCGCGCCGTAGATATGGTGGCCGGGCACCAGCGCGATCAGCCGTTCGGTCGGCCCCAGATACCCGGCCCACCCGGCGGCCTCCGCCAGCAGGTCGGCGACCCGGTGCGTGCAGCGCTTGGGCGCGCCCGTCGATCCCGACGTGCGGAAGGTCAGGTGGGCGCCCGTCGCGCGCAGCGACTGCTCCACCACGTCGCACCAGTCGCCCACCAGCGGGCTGGCGAGCAGATAGTCCTCCGCGCCGTATTCGTGCAGGTGGAAGAACTCGTTGAGCGCGGCGGCTACGTTCAGCCGTTCCAGGCTGTCGAGATCGAGCCCCCCTCCGCCTTCGCCATCGTCCGCGCGGGTCGCCTCGCTCCAGCCCGCAGGGTTCGGCGCGGCGGTCGCGCCGCGCCTGGACGCGGTCACCTCCTCGCGCAGCAGGTCGAGCACGATCCGGACGATCGACGGTCTTGAGAGCGGTTGGTCGGTCACGGCGTTTCCCCGGCGGCGGTCGTTCCGCCCGATTAGCGGCCGGAACGGTTAACGCGGCGCTAAGATCGGCGCGGCGCGCTGGCGCGCCCGTTCCCGCGCGGCTAAGCGGCCGCGTTCCCGTGCGAAGAAGGCCGATGAGCGCGATGTTGGACGATGCCGCCGCGGGCGTTACCCCGCCCGATCTGCCCGCGTCGTCCTCCGGCGCGATCGACGACGCGACCTTTCGGCTGCTCGCCGACGCGATCCCGACCTTGTGCTGGGTGGCCAATGGCGACGGCTACATCGTCTGGTACAATCGCCGCTGGCACGATTACTGCGGCACCACGCCCGCCGGGATGGAGGGGTGGGGCTGGACCGCGGTCCACGATCCCGCCCTGCTTCCCGATGTCCTGGAGAGGTGGACCGCGGCGGTCGCCGGCGGCGAGCCGTTCGAGATGACGTTTCCCCTGCGCGGCGCCGACGGCCTGTTCCGCCCTTTCCTGACCCGCGCGCAACCGGTGCGGGACGGATCGGGCCGCGTCGCGCGCTGGTTCGGCGTCAACACGGAAGTGACCGCGCAGGCCGCCGCCGAAGAGGCGCTGCGCGCCGAGCGCGACCGATCGCGCGGGGTGCTCGACGGCATGGCGGAGGGGTACGCGCTGTTCGACCGCGAATTCCGCTTCGTCGACCTGAACGCGGAGGCGGAGCGGCTCGGCTCGGCGCCGCGCGCGGCCAGGATCGGCACCGTCCTGTGGGACGCGCATCCGGGGCTGGCGGAGACCGATCTCGGCCGCGCCTACCGGTCGGCGATGGCCGGGGGGCGGCCGATGAACCTGGAGCACCGGCACGAGTGGCCGGACGGCAGCGTCGCCTGGCTCGACGTGCGCGCCTGTCCGGTGGCCGAAGGTCTGGCGGTGTTCTACCGCGACGTCTCGGCGCGCAAGGAGGCCGAGCTCGCCCTGCGCGAGCGCGAGCAGCGGCTGGGCATGGTGGTCGACGGCGCGGCCGATTACGCCATCCTGACGGTCGATCGCGAACTGCTGGTCACGAGCTGGTCGGCGGGCGCCGAGGCCGCGTTCGGCTACGCCGCCGCGGAGATCGTCGGCCGGCCCGCCGCGGTCCTGTTCACGCCGGAGGACCAGAAGGCGGGACAACCCGATTGGGAGGTCGAGGTGGCGCGGCGCGAGGGCGTCGCCCCCGACGTGCGCTGGCACCGGCGCCGCGACGGCGGCCGCGTGTTCTTGGACGGCACGGTCCGTCCCCTGCGCGACGCGGAAGGCCGCGAGCTCGGCTTCATCAAGATCGCCCGCGACGAGACCGACCGCCGCGCCGCCGACGAGGCGCTCCGCGCGAGCGAGGCGCGGTTGCGCACGGTGATCGGCACCGCCCCGGTCGGCATCGTCATGGCCGACGCGAACGGCGCGATCCTGGACGGGAACGCCCGCGCGGAGGAGATTTTCGGCCACCCGATCCTCCGGTCGCGCGACGCCGACAGCTACGGCGAATGGATATCCTTCCACCCGGACGGGCGGCGGGTGGAAAGCCGCGAATACCCGCTGGCGCGCGCGCTGGCGGGCGAGGAGCTGCCCGAGCTGGTCTGCCGATACCGGCGCGGCGACGGTCGCCTGGTCTGGGTGCGCATCGTCGGATCGGCGGTGCGCGACGAGGCGGGGCGCGAG
>CAXTFF010000006.1:390-13356 GCA_964243325.1 uncultured Sphingomonas sp. | reverse complement strand
CGTCGCGACCCTGGACATCGACGACGAGCGGCGCGCGCGGGACGAGCTGGTCCAGCTCAACGCCGAGCTGGAGGCGCGCGTCGCCGCCGCCGCCGCGGACCTGGACCGGGTGTGGCGCAACGCCCGCGACATGTTCGTGGTGATCGACGGGGACGGGGTGTTCCGGCGCGTCAACCCGGCAACGAGCGCCATCCTGGGCTGGAGCGAGGAGGAGCTGGTCGGGCGGCCGTTGTTCGATTTCGTCGTGCCCGAGTCCACCGCCATTACCCAGGCCGCGCTGGAGCAGGCCCGCGACGAGGTGCTGCCGACGGTGGAGAACCGCTACCGGACCAAGGACGGCGGCGAGCGGCGCATATCGTGGGTCGCCGCGCCCGAAGGCGACCAGATCTACGCCTACGGCCGCGACGTCACCGCCGAGCGCGAGCGGGAAGAGGAGCTCCAGCGCGCGCAGGAGGCGCTGCGCCAGAGCCAGAAGATGGAGACGGTGGGCCAGCTGACCGGCGGCGTCGCGCACGATTTCAACAACCTGCTCCAGATCGTCACGGGCAATCTCGAGACGCTCCAGCGCGGCCTCCCCGACGACGCGCCCCGCCTGCGCCGCGCCGCCGAGAACGCGCAGGCCGGGGCCAGGCGCGCCGCGATCCTGACGCAGCGCCTGCTCGCTTTTTCCAGGCGCCAGCCGCTCGACCCCAAGCCGATCGACGCCAACCGCCTGGTGGGCGACATGTCCGAACTGCTCCACCGGACATTGGGCGAGACGATCCGCCTGGAAACGGTGCTCGCCTCGGGCCTGTGGCGCGCGGAGGCCGATCCCAACCAGCTGGAGAACGCGCTCATCAACCTGGCGGTCAACGCGCGCGACGCGATGGACGGAAGCGGGCGGCTCACGATCGAGACGGCCAACGCGCATCTCGACCGCGCCTACACCGCGGGCAAGGCCGAGGTGCGCCCCGGCCAGTATGTCGTGATCGCCGTGTCCGACACCGGCACGGGCATGGACGCCGCCACCGCGCAGCGCGTGTTCGAGCCGTTCTTCACCACCAAGGAGGTCGGGCGCGGCACCGGCCTTGGCCTGTCCATGGTCTACGGCTTCGCCAAGCAGTCGGGCGGGCACGTCGCGATCTATTCGGAGGTCGGCTGCGGCACGACCGTCAAGCTCTACCTCCCCCGCCTCGTCGGCGAGGCCGCGCCGGAGCCGGAGGAGGCCGAGCCGATCGCGCCCGAGAGCGCGGGCGAGGAGGTGATCCTGGTGTGCGAGGACGACGACGACGTCCGCGCCTACTCCGTCGACAGCTTGCGCGAGCTCGGCTACCGCGTGCTGGAGGCGCATGACGGCCCGTCGGCGCTCCGGCTGCTGGCCAGGCGCGAAGGGCGGTTCGACCTGCTCTTTTCCGACGTGGTGCTGCCGGGCGGGCTGACGGGCGCCGACCTGGCGGCGGAGGCGCGGGCGCTCCGGCCCGGGCTCCCCGTGCTGTTCACCACCGGCTACGCCCGCGACGCCATCGTCCATCACGGCCGCCTGGACGCAGGGGTCGAGCTGCTGACCAAACCCTTCACCTTCGCCGACCTCGCCGCGCGCGTGCGCGACGTGATCGACGCGGGAAGGAAGGACTAGCCGCCGCCCGCCCGCCCGGGCATGATCCGCGCGCAACCGGGGGAGTGCGGGCGTATGCGGGCGGGGATCTTGGGCTGGGCGCTGCTGCTGCCGGTCATGGCCGGCGCGCAGGAAGCGCCCGGTCAGGTGACGCCGGGCACCGCGCAGGGCGACGTGTCCGTCACCATCTACACCAACGACGTGGCGCTCATCCAGGATGTGCGCCCGCTCGCGCTCGGCTCCGGCCGCGCGCGCCAGGACTTCCCCGACGTCAGCGCGCAGATCCGTCCCGAGACCGTGTCGCTGTCCGTCGCCGACGCGGCCGTGGTCGAACAGAATTTCGACTACGACCTGCTCACCCCGTCCAGCCTGATGGAGCAGGCGGTCGGCGAGACGATCACCCTGCTGCGCACCAACCCCGCCACCGGGGCCGAGACGAGGGAGCGCGCCCGCGTGCTGGCGGTCAACGGCGGCGTGGTGCTGGAGGTCGGCGGCCGGATCGAGGTCCTGCGCGACGACGGCCTGCCCGTCCGCGCGATCTTCGACCGGGTGCCCGCCTCGCTTCGCGCCCGCCCGACCCTGTCGGTGACGCTGGCGAGCACACGGGGCGGCACGCGCCCCGCGACGCTCTCCTACCTGTCGCGCGGTCTGGGCTGGAGCGCGGATTACGTCGCTTTGTTCGACCAGGCGCGTGGGCTGATCGACGTCCAGGGCTGGGTGACGCTGCGCAACACCAGCGGGACGACCTTCAACAACGCCCGCACGCTGCTGGTCGCGGGCGAGGTGACGAGCGACGATGGCGACGGGAATATCTACCGCCCGCAGCCGCCACGGCGACGCGGCCGTGTGACCCAGGCGGGAACCGAGACAGCCGGCCGCGAGCAGCTGGGCGATTTCTACCTCTACCCGCTGCCCGAGCGCACGATCATCGCCGACAAGCAGACCAAGCAGGTGAGCTTCCTCGACGTGAAGGGCGCGCGCGCGAGTTCGGGCTACCAGTTCGAGAACGGGTGGCTCGGCACCGCCGACGAGCCGCGTTCGGCCTCCAGCGTGCTCAACTTCGCCAATTCGGGGGCGGCGGGCCTGGGCGACGCGCTGCCGGCGGGAACGGTGCGCGTGTATGTACGCGACGCGCGCGGCCAGCCGCAATTCACCGGCGAGAACCGGATCGACCACACGCCGCAAGGGTCGCGGATCGCGCTGAGCACCGGCGACGCGTTCGACGTCAAGGTCCGGCCGGTGGTGGAGCAGCGCACCAAGGTGAGCGACACCCGCTGGCGCACCGCCATGCGCTACACGCTCACCAACGCGCGCGCCGCGCCCGTGACGGTGGAGCTGGTCCAGGCCGGGCTCGACTGGACCGACTCGCGCATCCTGACCGAGAGCCGCAAGAGCGAGCGCCGCGACGCGGGCGCGACCGTGTGGCAGGTGCCGGTGCCCGCGAACGGCGAAGCGGTCGTCACCGCGACCTTCGACACGCGCTACTGATGCGGCGGCTCGCGCTGGCGGCGGCGCTCTGTCTGTCCGGCGCGGCGGCGGCGGAGGGGACGCCGCCCATCGTCATCTCGGCCGCGCCCGCCCAGGTCGCCGTCACCGTGTACCGCAACCCGACGCGCACCCGCGCCGCGCCGATCGATTTGGCGTATCTCGGCGGCTTCGCGCTCGTCACCGAGACCAGGCGCGTCCGGCTCCCGCGCGGCCGGGCGACGCTGCGATTCGAGGGCGTGGCGGAGGGGATCGTCCCCGTCAGCGCGATCGTGAGCGGCCTGCCCGGCGGCACCGTCGAGAAGAACCGCGACGCGCGCCTCCTGTCGCCCGCCTCGCTCATCGACGGCACGCTCGGCCGCGCCGTCACCCTGACGCGCACCGACATCGCGACCGGCCGCGTGCGGAGCGAGGAGGCGACGATCGTCGCGGGCCCGCTTCCCGGCGTGGTGCTCCGCACCGCCGCCGGGATCGAGAGCCTGCGCTGCTCGGGCCTGCCCGAGGCGCTCCGCTTCGCCGCGGTCCCGCCGGGGCTGTCGGCCAAGCCCGTGCTGAGCGTCGCCACCGACACGCCGACCGCGCGCACCGCCACCATCACGCTGTCCTACCTGGCGTCCGGCTTCGACTGGAGCGCCAGCTACGTCGCCACCGTCGCGGCCGGCGGCCGCACGCTCGATCTGTTCGCCTGGCTGACGCTCGCCAACGGCAACGGCCAGGCCTTACCCGCCGCGCAGGTCCAGGCGGTCGCGGGCCGCCTCAACCGCTCGGGCTTAGGCGAGGTCGTGCGGCGCGCGGGCGAACTCAGGCTGACCTGCCACCCGCTCGGCACCACCACCTCCGACCTGCGCGAGCGGCGGTTCGAGCCGGCGGAGGAGATCATCGTCACCGGCTCGCGGATGATGGCGACCGCGATGATGGCCCCGCCGCCGCCCGCACCCATGGCCGCTCCGCCCCCGCCGCCGCCCCCGCCAGAGGATCTCGGCGACCTGAAGCTCTACCGCGTGCCCGGACGCGTCACGGTCGCCCCGCGCGCGCAGAAGCAGGTCGCGCTCCTCGCCCGCGCCGCCGTGCCTTTCGAGCGCCGCTACCGCCTCGCCGTCCAGCCCGGCCGGCCGCTCGCCGCCGAGCCCACCCGGATCGTCCTGGTCCTGCGCAACACGGAAGCCGGCGGCCTCGGCATCGCGCTCCCGACCGGCGGCACCGCGCTCTACGCCGACCGCCCGGGCGGCCGCCTGCTGATCGGCACGGGCGCGATCGCCGACCGCGCGGCGGGCGAAACCGTCCGCCTCTCGTCCGGCATCAGCCGCCAGGTCCTCCTCGACCAGCGCGTCGCCCGGAACGAGGCGACGCTCACCGCCACCAACGCCAACCCGTTCCCCGTCACGGTCGAACTCCCCATCGGCGCGGCCGGGCAGAAGATCGATGGCGCAGGCGACCCGCTCCCCCGCATCGACGGCGTCGCCACCTGGACGGTCACGCTCCCGCCGAACGGCCGGGCGGAGCTGGGCTACCGGTTCTAGGTCGCCGTTCCGAAGCAGGTTTTCGACGTTTCGCCGACGGCGGAGAAGCGTGGGCGGCGAGCAAGGGTCGAAACCGACCGGTCTCGACGTCGGCGGCGGCGCCGTCCCGTCAGCCGTGCATTAGCGGTTTGGTATGGAATTCCGCCTAGTTTCATCGGCGAAGAGGGAACGGCCGTGAAACAGGACGAGGAAGCGCGCCTGGACGCGCTGTATCAGTTGAACCTGCTCGACACGCCTTCCAGCGCGAGCTTCGATCGCATCACGCGCATGGCGAGCCAGATCTTCGGTCTGCCGATCTCGGCGGTGTCGTTGACCGACCGCGACCGGCAATGGTTCAAGTCGCGTGTCGGTGTCGAGCATGACTCCATTCCGCGTGAAAAGGCGCCGTGCGCACAGGTGGCCGAGACCAGGGACGTCCTGGTCATCCCGGACCTTCTCGCCGACGGCTGCTATGCGGAGAGCCCGCTGGCGAAAACCGGGGTGCGCTTCTACGCCGGCGTTCCGCTGGTGACCCGTGACGGGTTCGGCCTCGGCTCGCTTTGCGTGCTCGGCGCCGAACCGCGAACGGTTTCGGAGCAGGAGATGGCCGGCCTGACCGATCTCGGCGACATGGTCATGTCGCAGATCGAGATGCGGCATGCGTTCGGCCGGATCGATCCGCTCAGCGGCCTTCCCAATCGGACGCAGTTCCTCGACGATCTCGAGGACCTTGGCCGCGACGCGCCCGGCCAGCGCCGCTATGCCGTCCTGCTGGACCTCGCGCGCAACGACCAGCTCAGCAACGGGTTGCGCGTCATCGGGCCTTCTTTCGTCGACGAGATGGTGCAGGACGCCGCTAGAACGCTCCGCGCCACGCTCGGCAAGGGACGGACGGCCTACCACATCGCAGCCACGCAGTTCGCGTTCCTGTCACCCCCGGAGCCGGAACGCGAAGCCTATCTGACGCTGCTGAGCTCCATGCTGTCGAACGCCCAAAGCGTTTCGCGCGTCCGCTTCGCCATGACCACCGCGATCGGGGTGACGCCGGTCGTTCTCGGCGAGACCAGTCCCCGCGACGTGCTCCGCACGGCATATAGCGCCGCCCAGGACGCGCGCGCGTCGGAACATGCCGTCAGCCTGTACGCGCCGGCCGAGGACCGTGTTCACGTCCGCAAGTTCACGCTTCTCAACGATTTCGGTGCGGCGCTCGAAGGCTCCGACCAGCTCAGACTCGTCTTTCAGCCACGTATCGATCTCCTGTCCAGGAGATGCATCGGCGCGGAAGCCCTGCTTCGCTGGAGGCATCCGGTACTGGGCGAGGTGTCGCCCGGAGAGTTCGTTCCGATCATCGAGCAGACCTCGCTCGCCAGAACGACCACCGCCTGGGTGCTCGACGCCGCCATGCGGCATGGCGGAGCCTTGCGGAACGAAGGGTTCGACCTTCAAGTCTCGATCAACGTGTCGGCGGCCAATCTCGAGGAAAGGGATTTCGCCGAACGGGTGCAGCTTCATCTGTTGAAGCACCGCTTGCACCCCGAGGCGATCGAGCTCGAGGTGACCGAGAGCGCCGTCATGGAGAGCGGGGGTCGCGCCATGGGCCAGCTTCACGCGCTGGACGCCGCCGGCGTACCGCTGGCGATCGACGATTTCGGCACAGGGTATAGCAGCCTGGCCTATCTCCAGCGTTTGCCGGCTCGCGTGGTCAAGATCGACCAGTCGTTCATCCGCGACCTCGCCGATGATGAGCGCGAGCAGGCGCTCGTCCGATCGATGATCACCTTGTCGCACGATCTCGGCTATCGCGTCGTCGCCGAGGGCGTCGAGACCGCCGCCGCCGCGACGATCCTGACCGGCATGAGGTGCGAGGAGGCACAGGGCTATCATTTCGCCCGGCCGATGGAGGTGACCGACTTCCGACGGTGGCTGGTGTCCGAGCGCGGTTCGCTGCGACGGGCCGACGCCGCGGCCTGAGACGCCCTCCCGATTGGACCGGCTTGGAAGGACGGCGAAGGACCATGACGGAACGGTCGTGATGCCGGTCGGGCTGCGCGTCAGCTCCGCTCGTCAGCCCGCCTCGCCGATCGCCGCCAGCGCCTCGGGCGTGTTCCATTCGAACCCGCCCAGCCGCCGCCACACCTCGCGCCCCCGCGCGTCGTACAGGATCGTCGCGGGCAGGTTTGCGGCATAGGCGGCGCTAAGCGCGACGGCGGGGTCGCGGTACGGCTCCAGCCGCCTGAACCCGCGCGCCGCCAGGAAGCCCGCGACCTTGTCCGGCTTGTCGTCCAAGTCCTGCGAGATCGTCAGCACCCGCACCCGGTCGCCCAGCTTGCCGGCCGCATCGTCGAGCGTCGGCAGCTCGGCGATGCACGGCGCGCACCAGGTCGCCCACAGGTTGACGAGCAGCGGCTTGCCCCGGAAATCGGCGAACGACGCTTGTTCGCCGTCGGGCGCGACGAACATGGCGGCCGGCGCGGCCTCGCCGCGGCGGCTCCGGTCGAACCCGGTCGCGGCGGCCTTGACCGACGCGGGCGGGGCAGGGGCGGCGACCACCTCGTCCGACGCGGGCGCGGAAGCCTTGGGTTGCTCCGGCGCTGCCGCTTGCCTATCGCATCCGGCGGCGAACAGCGCCGATCCCAGGAGAAGTGCGACGCCCGGGCGTGACGACATGGACGGCTCCAACCAGATGTGGGGCGGGCGCTTCGCGGAGGGCCCGGCGGCGGTGATGCGCGCGATAAACACCTCGCTGCCCTTCGACAAGCGCCTGTGGCGCCAGGACGTCGCGGGCTCCCGCGCGCACGCCGCGATGCTGGGCGCGCAGGGGATCGTCGCGCCCGCCGACGCCGCCGAGATCGACCGCGGGCTGGCCGAGGTCGCCGCCGCGTACGAGGCGGACGGCGTGCCGGACGATCTCGCGCTCGAGGACATCCATATGCTCACCGAGGCGCGGCTGGCCGACCGCATCGGCCCCGTCGCGGGCCGCCTCCACACCGCCCGCTCGCGCAACGACCAGGTCGCGACCGACTTCCGGCTGTGGGTGCGCGACGCGGTCGACGAGACGCTGGCGGCGCTGACACGCTTCCAGGACGCGTTGCTGGCCCGCGCGGAGGAACACGCCGACAGCGTCATGCCCGGCTTCACCCACCTCCAATCCGCGCAGCCCGTGACGCTCGGCCACCATCTGATGGCCTATCACGAGATGGCCGCGCGCGACCGCAGCCGCTTTTGCGACGCCCGCGCCCGGATGAACCGCTGTCCGCTGGGCGCGGCCGCGCTGGCGGGAACGGGCTTCCCGATCGACCGCGACGCGACCGCGCGGGCGCTCGGCTTCGACGGGCCGACGCTCAACTCGCTCGACAGCGTGTCCGACCGCGACTTCGCGCTCGATTACCTCGCCAGCGCCACGCAGTGCGCGCTCCACCTGTCGCGGCTGGCCGAGGAGTTCGTGCTGTGGGCGTCGCAGCCCTTCGGCTTCGTCGCGCTCTCCGACCGCTGGTCGACGGGCAGCTCGATCATGCCGCAAAAGCGCAACCCCGACGCCGCCGAGCTGGTGCGCGGGCATAGCGGGCGCATCGCCGGCTGCCTCGTCGCGCTGACGGTGACGATGAAGGGCCTGCCGCTCGCCTATTCCAAGGACATGCAGGACGACAAGCCGCCCGTGTTCGAGGCGCACGACCTCCTCGTCCTCTCGCTAGCGGCGATGACCGGCATGGTGGACAGCGCGGCCTTCCGCACCGACCGGATGCGCGCCGTCGCCGAGAGCGGCTACGCCACCGCCACCGACTTGGCCGACTGGCTGGTGCGCGAGGCCGACGTGCCGTTCCGCGAGGCGCACGGCGCCACCGGCCGCGCCGTCGCGCGCGCCGAGGCGCTGGGCGTCATGCTCCACCAGCTGCCGCTCGCCGACCTGCAGCTGATCGACGCGCGGATCACGGGGGCCGTGTACGACGTGCTCTCGGTCGACGCGTCGGTCGGGAGCCGCTTGAGCTTCGGCGGCACCGCGCCCGCCCGCGTCCGCGCCGCGGTCGCCGCCGCCCGGGAGAACCGATCGTGAAACGCCTCCTGCCGCTCGCCGCCCTCCTGCTCACCGCCTGCGGGTCGGCCGCGAACCTAGTGCCCGCGCCCGGGCGGCGGCTTCCCGTCGCGCCGCGCGGCGCGCGCGCGACCCCGACCGCCGCCGATCTGCTGACCGCGACCACGCAGCAGCGCCCCGAACGCTCCACCGAACTGCTGCGCCAATCGGAGGAGCGGCGGTCGGACGAGTTCGACCTGCCCCCGCAATAGCATGGACCATTTCCATCACCGGGACGGCGTCCTGCACTGCGAGGACGTGTCCCTCACCCGCATCGCCGAGGAGGTGGGCACCCCCGTCTACGTGTATTCGGCGGCGACCTTCCGCCGCCACGCGCGCGTGTTCCGCGACGCCTTCGCCGCGCTCCCCGACGTCCACCTCGCCTATGCGATCAAGGCCAACCCCAACCTCGCCGTCCTCCGCCTGCTCGCCGCCGAGGGCTACGGCGCGGATGTCGTGTCGGGCGGCGAGCTGGCGCGCGCGCTCGCCGCCGGGGTGCCGCCCGCCGGCATCGTCTTCTCGGGCGTAGGCAAGACCCGCGCCGAACTCGCCCGCGGTCTCGACGCCCGCATCGGCCAGTTCAACCTGGAGCTGGAGGAGGAGGGCGAGGTGCTGGCCGACCTCGCCCATGCGCGTGGGGAAACCGCCCCCGCCGTGCTCCGCGTCAACCCCGACGTCGATGCGGGCACCCACGCCAAGATCTCCACCGGCCGCCGCGACAACAAGTTCGGCGTCGCCATCGACCAAGCACCCGCGATCTTCGACCGGCTGGCGGGGCGCCCCGGCCTCGCGCTGCACGGCGTCGCGGTCCATATCGGCAGCCAGCTCGCCGACCTGGCGCCCTTGGAGCGCGCCTACGCCCGCGTCGGCGAGCTCGTCGCCGAGCTCCGCCGCGCGGGGCACGCGGTCACCCGCGTCGATCTCGGCGGCGGTCTGGGCGTCCGCTACCGCCCGACCGACTCCCTGCCCGAACCCGCCGAGCTCGGCGCGATGGCCGCGCGCGTCACGAAGGGCTGGGACGTCCAGCTCCAGTTCGAGCCCGGCCGCGTCATCGCCGGCAACGCGGGCGTGCTCCTCACCCGCGTCATCTGGGTCAAGCCGGGCGTCGCCAACCCTTACGTCATCGTCGACGCGGCGATGAACGACCTCGCCCGCCCCGCGCTGTACGACGCGTGGCACGATTTCGTCGCGGTCGCGCCCGACGGCGACCGCATGACCGCCAACATCGCCGGGCCCGTCTGCGAAACGGGCGACACCTTCGCCACCGACCGCGAGATCGATCGGGTGGCGTCGGGCGACCTGGCGGTGTTCCGCACGGCGGGCGCGTACGGCGCGACGATGGCGTCGACCTACAACAGCCGCGCGCTCGTCCCCGAGGTGCTCGTCGACGGCGACCGCTTCGCCGTCGTCGCCGACCGCATCGCCCCCGAGACGATCCTGGCCGCCGAGCGGGTCCCCGAGTGGCTCCGATGAGCTGGCACTCGCTCCCGCTCCTCATGCGCGTGAACGGCCGCCCCGTGATCCTGTTGGGCCAAGGCGAGGCCGCCGACGCCAAGCGCCGCCTGCTGGGGCGCGCGGGCGCGGTCGTCGTCGGCGAGGACACGCCCGCGCCGCTCGCCGTCGTCGCGATCGAGGACGAGGCCGAAGCCTGCGCCGCCGTCGCGCGGCTCAGGGCCAAAGGCGTCCTCGTCAACGCCGTCGACCGCCCGGCCTTGTGCGACTGGACGCTCCCCGCGATCGTCGACCGCGACCCGCTGCTCGTGGCGATCGGCACCGGCGGCGTCTCCGCCGGCCTCGCCGCCGCGCTCCGCCAGCGGCTCGAAGGCCTGATCCCCGCCGACCTGGGGACGCGCGCCCGCGCGCTCTACGCCGCCCGCGACCGGCTTCGCGCCCGCTTTCCCGACGGCGCGGAACGCCGCCGCGCGCTGGCCGACGCGATGAGCCCGGGCGGCCCGCTCGACCCGGTGGGGGAGGGGGACGCGGAGGCCTGGCTCGCCGATCCGCGCGCCGCGCCCGCGCCCACGCTGCACATCCGCCTGACCAGCCCCGACCCCGACGACCTGACGCTGCGCCAGGCGCGCGCGCTCGCCAGCGCCGACGCGGTCCACCATGCGCCGGACGTTCCCCCCGCCATCCTCGCGCGCGCGCGGGCCGACGCCGACCGCATCCCCTGCGACCGCCCGCCCGCGACCGGGCTCTATCTGGAGATGGCCTGAGTGAAGGGCTTCGCCTACCGCATCAATCCCGAACGCTCGCAGCGCGTCGACATCGCCGAAGCGCTGGACCCGATCCCCGAGCTCGTCTGGGTGCACCTGTTTTCGATCGACGACGACGCGCGCGACTGGCTGGGCGCCCAGGCCGAGCTCAGCCCGCAGACCGTCGAGGCGCTGACCGCCCCCGAGACCCGCCCGCGCTGCGACCAGTGGGAAGGCGGCGCGCTCGTGAACCTGCGCGGCCGCACCGACCAGGAAGCCGTGACGGGGGCCGACCCGCTCGCCTCCTTGCGCATCTGGGCCACGCGCGGCCGCGTCTTCTCCGTCACCCGCACGCAGCTCCACGCGCTCGACGCGATCGAAGCCTGCGTCGCGGCCGACAGGATCCACGATCCCGGCGACCTCATCGCCGAGTTCGCGTCGGCGATCACCGCCGACCTCGACCCGCACGTCGCCGACCTGGGCGACCAGCTCGACGGGTGCGAGGAGGCCCTGGACGGCGGCAGGATCTTCGAGCTCCGCCGCCAGGTCAACCGCGTCCGCACGACCGCCATCGGCTATCGTCGCTTCCTCCAACCGCAGCGCGACGCGCTGGAAAAGCTGGCGCACCTGCCCGGCGACTGGCTGGCCGCCGACGACCGCGTCCACCTGGCCGCCGCCGCCGACCGCGCGGCGCGCATGGCCGAGGAGCTGGAGGCGATCCGCGAACGATCGGCGGTGGTCCACGACGCGCTCACCGACATGCGCGCCGAACAACTCGACCAGCGCGGGCTGGTGCTGTCGGTCGCCGCGCTGATCTTCCTGCCGCTGACCTTCTTCACCGGGCTGTACGGGATGAACGTGGAAGGGTTGCCCTACGCGACGCGGCCGTGGGCGTTCAACGCGATCGCGGGCATATGTCTCGTCGTCGCGGTCGCGATCACCGCCTTTTTCGTGATCCGCAAATGGATCTCCCGCTGAGAACAGGGCAGCGCGAGCAGCCCCATCCTCCCCCGGAGGGGGAGGGGGACCAGCGAAGCTGGTGGAGGGGTAGCTCTCGACGAACCCAAGCCGGGGTGTGTCGAGAGCTACCCCTCCGTCACGCCTACGGCGCGCCACCTCCTCAGCCGGGGGAGGATAAGGAAGTACCGGCCGCTACCGCTTCACCCCGAACCAGATCACGTGCCGCGGTCCCTTGCCGTTCTGGCGCGCGCGGACGACGACCTCCTCGACCGCGAACCCCGCCTCGCCCAGCCGCCGCGCGAAGCGCGGGTCCGGTCCCGCCGACCAGACCGCCAGCACGCCGCCGGGCGTGAGCGCCCCCCGCGCCGCCGCCAGACCCGCGGCCGAGTACAGCCGATCGTTGCCCGCCCGCGTCAGCCCGTCCGGGCCGTTGTCGACGTCCAGCAGGATCGCGTCGTATTCCCCGCGCCCGGCCCGGATCGACGCCGCCACGTCGTCCTCGACCAGATCGACCCGCGGATCGTCCAGGCACCCGGCGGTCAGTTCCGCCATCGGCCCGCGCGCCCATGCGACGATGCCGGGCACCAGCTCGGCCACCGTCACCCGCGCGTCCTGCGCGAGGACCGCCAGCGCCGCGCGCAACGTGAAACCCATCCCGTACCCGCCGATCAGCAGCCGCGGGGCCGCGCGCGCCCCCAGCCGCTCGCAGGTCATGACGGCGAGCGCCTCCTCCGACCCGCTCATGCGGCTGTTCATCAACTCGTTGCGGTCCAGCACGATCATGTGGTCGCCCCCGCGCCGGAACAGCTTCAGCTCGCCCCCGCCCGGCACCGCCGTCGTGCCCACCAGCTCGCGCGGCGTCATCCGCCGACCCCGCCCGGCCTCAGCTCTTGATGGTGGTCATCTCGACCGGCTTGCCCTTGGCCGACGGGTTGGACTGGTCGAGCTTGGGCGGCTTGGTCGCCTTGGGCTTGCGGACTTCCTTGTTCGACTTCTTCTGACTCTTGGCCATGGCCGGTCCTTCAGGGGCAACACGCCCCGCTCCACGATAACGCGGCAACGCCCGCCCGGTCGCATCCTTTCGCACCCGACGGGCAGCGCGCCGCGTTGTTCGGCCATGCTCCTCCTCGCCCTCGCCGCCGCGGCATCGCCGGCCCTTGATCC
>CAXTFF010000006.1:0-380 GCA_964243325.1 uncultured Sphingomonas sp. | reverse complement strand
TCGTCGTTCCCTTACTTCTTGCGGTTCTTGCGCGCGGCGTAGCGGGCGTCGCGGATCGCCTTGCGCTCCTCGTCGGTCATCTTGGGCGCGGTGGCCGCGATCCGCGCGGCCTCGGCCGCCTCCGCCGCCGCGGCGGCTTCGGCGGCGGCCTGCTCGGCGCGCTCGCGCTTGGCGGCCGCCTCCTGCTCGCGCTGGAGGCGCGTCGCCTCGCGCTTGGCGGCGGCGGCGGCGTCGCGCGCGGCGGCGGCGGCCACGCGCTGCGCGACCACCGCCTCGTCCACGGGCGGCTTGGCGCGCAGCTTGGCGAGCGCCGCCTCCTTGGCGGCGGCGGCGGCGGCCTGGCGGTCGGTGAAGCTCGGGTCCTTGAATGCGGCCATGAA
>CAXTFF010000005.1:3616-23444 GCA_964243325.1 uncultured Sphingomonas sp. | reverse complement strand
GGCCGAACTCGTCCACGGCCCTGTCCACGATCGCGCGGCAATGCGCAGCGTCTGATATGTCGCCGGGGACGAGAACGCATTTGCGGCCGGCCCGCTCGACCCAGCGCTTCGTCTCTTCGGCGTCGTCATGCTCGTCGAGATAGGAAATCAGCACGTCCGCGCCCTCGCGGGCATAGGCGATCGCGACCGCGCGGCCGATGCCGGAGTCGCCGCCAGTGATGATCGCGGCCTTGCCCGTCAGCTTGTCGCAGCCCCGGTAGCTCTCCTCGCCGTGATCGGCCTTGGGCGTCAGCTCCGCCTCGGTGCCGGGGACGGACTGCTTCTGGAGAGGCTGCGACATGGGGGTTCTCCGGGCTGGTGCGCCCGCCCTCAACCGTCGTTAACCGACTGTGTTCCCGGCACTAACCCGGATCAACCGACCGGCGCGTCGAGCACGTCGCGGACCTTGGCCGCGAGCTCCTCGACGCCGTAGGGCTTGCCGAGCAGGTGGACTCCGGGGTCGAGCACGCCGTCATGGACCACCGCGTCGCGGGTGTAGCCGGTGGTGAACAGGATGCGCAGGTCGGGGCGGCGGCGGCGCGCCTCCTCGGCCAGCTTGGCACCGTTGACCTCGGGCATGACGACGTCGGTGAAGAGCAGCGCGATCTCGGGATGCGCGTCGAGCAGGCGGAGCGCCGCGGCGGCGCCGTCGGCCTCCAGCACGCGGTAGCCGAGTTCGCCCAGCGCGTCCGTCGAGAACCGCCGGACGGTGGGCTCGTCTTCGACGACGAGCACCACCTCCTCGCGGCGGCCGAGCGCCAGACGCTCCCGGCCGCCCGCGCGCCCTTCGCTCGCGGCCGCGCCGTGGTAGCGGGGCAGGCGGATCTCGACCGTCGTGCCCCGGCCCGGCGTCGAGCGGATGCCGATTTGGCCGCCCGTCTGCTTCACGAAGCCGTAGACCTGGCTCAGGCCGAGGCCCGTGCCCTTGCCGACCTCCTTGGTGGTGAAGAAGGGGTCGAACGCCTTGGCGACCACCGCGTCGGGCATGCCGACGCCCGTGTCGGTGACGCGGATTAGCACGTGTTCGCCGGGGCGGCCGTGCTCGTCGCGGTCGGCGTTGTGCGTACCGATCGACAGGCGGCCGCCTTGGGGCATCGCGTCGCGCGCGTTGACCGCCAGGTTGAGGATCGCGTTCTCCAGCTGGTTGGGGTCGGCGTGGGTGCGCCAGAGGTCGGGCGGCGATTCGGCGTCGAGCCGGATGTCGGGACCGAGCGAGTGGCGGAGCAGGTCCGACATGCCCGCCACCAGCGCGTTCGCGTCGATGGGCTCGGGGCGGAGCGGCTGCTGGCGCGAAAAGGCGAGCAGGCGCTGCGTGAGGAGCGCGGCGCGCCGCGCCCCGTCGGCCGCGGCGTCCAGATAGCGCCTGGCGCGCGGGTCGTCGACGCTCACGCGCCGGCCGAGCAGGTCCAGCGAGCCGATCACCACCGCGAGCATATTGTTGAAATCGTGCGCGATGCCGCCCGTCAACTGGCCGACCGCCTCCATCTTCTGGCTCTGCCGCAGCGCCTCGTGCGCCTCCTCCAGCTCCAGCGTGCGTTCGCGGACGCGCTGTTCGAGCGTTTCGTTCAGGCGCTGCTCGGCCTGGAACAGCCGGGCGTTGTCGATGGCGACTGCGGCCTGGGCGGCGACGCCGGTCATCAGCCGTTCGTGCCGGTCGGTGAAACGGCCGGGATCGGGATGGCCGAAGATGAGGCCGCCCAGCACCGCGCCCGAGCGGGAAACCACGGGCACGGCGAGGTAGCTGCGCACGGGCAGGTGCCCCTCGGGCATGCCGCGATGCGGTTCGGACCGGCCGTAACGGGGATCGGCGAGCACGTCGTCGGCGCGGACCACGCCCTCGTTGCGGAAGGTCGGGCCGAAGATCGCGGTGGCGCGCGGGCGGCCCATCGCCTCGAAATCGGCGCGGTCCGCGCCCGACAGCGTGTACAGGTGGAGCCGTTCGCCGCTCTCGTCCATGACGTTGTGGAAATACGCGCCGAAGCGCGCGCCCGTCAGCGCGACCCCCGCGTCCGTGAGCATCTGGACGAGGCGTTCGAGATCGAGTTCGGCGGCGAGCGCCGCGCCGATGTCGTTGAGCGTCTCCAGCGTGCGCGTCTCCTCGCGCAGCGCGGTTTCCGCCTTGGCGCGCTCGACGGCGTCCCAGGTGCGCTCGGCGACCGCTTCGGCGAGCTCGATCTCGGCGGGGGTCCAGGCGCGCGGGGTCGCGGAATGGACGAACAGGATCGCGCGGAGCTTGCCGCCGCGCACCAGCGGGACGGTGACGAAGCCGCGCAGGCCGACGGCCTGCCAGCCCGCCACGCTGGCGGCGTCCGCGCCGGGGATCGCGGCGAGATCGGCGACCGCGACGGTGCGGCCCGCATGGAGTTGCGCGACGAGCGCGGGGCCGAGCCGATCGAGCGGGCGGGTGCGGCCGGACAGGCTGGGCAGGTCGGGCGTCGCGGTCCAGTCGCGCGCGGCGGTGACGATCATCCGGTCGTCGTCGATCTCGCCATAGCCCGCGCGCGTCGCGCCGAGTTGGCGACCGATCGCCTCCGCCGCCGCGGTGGTGAGAGCGGCGGGGTCGGTCTGGCTCCGGGTCAGGTCGGACAGGCGCAGCAGGAAGCGCTCGCGCTCCTCGCGCAGCCGGCGGTCGGTGATGTCGCGCGACAGGGCGAGCAGCTTCTCCGGGCGGCCGTCGGGGCCGGCGATGGGTGAGACGAGCGAGTCCCACCAGCGCCGCTCTCCTCCGGGCGTCCGGAGCGCGGCCTCGAACCGCGCGTTGCGACCCGCGCGCGCCTCGGCGACCGCGGCGTGCGCGGCGGCCCGGGTGTCGGGCTCGAAGGTCCGGGCCCATTCCGCGCCGACCACGGCCGCGCCGTCGCCGATCGCGCGGCGACCGCAGTCGCTTGTCCGTTCCATGACGCCGTCCAGGTCCAGCACCTCGATGCAGTCGCCCGAACTTTCGAGCACGCGGCGGCCGAAGGCTTCGCTGGCGCGCAAGGCCGCCTCCGCGCGGCGGCGGTCGTCGATGTCTTCGGTTGAGCCGTACCATTTGACGATCCGGTCCGCTTCGTCGCGGCGCGGGAAAGCGCGCGAATGCATCCAGCGGAAGTCGCCGTTCCGGAGCCGGACGCGGTGCTCGACGTCGTAGGGCTCGCCGGTCGCGACCGATGCGCGCCAGACGGCGGAGGTGCGGTCGCGGTCCCCCGGGTGGATCGCGTCGGCGTAGCCGCCGCCCAGGCCCGTGGTGCCCGTCCATTCGAGCCAGCGCCGGTTGACGTGGTCGAGCCGGCCGTCGGGACGCGCGGTCCAGGTGACCTGGGGATCGAGTTCGACCGCGTGGCGGTAATGGTCCTCGCTTTCGCGCATGGCGCGATCGGCGTCGTGCGCATCGGTCACATCGACGCCGTGGATCAGGATGCCCGTCGTCATACCGCCCGCATCGACGATCGGTTGGAACACGAAATCCACCACGCGCTCGTCGGGGACGGCGTCGGGGGTCGGCTGCATCGCGTAGCGCGCGCCGTGGGCGACATAGGGCTCGCCGGTCCGGTACACCCCGTCGAGCAGCGCGACATAGCCCTGCGCCGCCGCGTCGGGCAGCGCGTCGGCGAAGCGCCGGCCCAGCAGCTCGGCGCGCCCGGCGAGCCGAAGATAGGCCGCGTTGGCGAGATCGAACACGTAGTCCGGCCCGTTCAGCATGGCCAGGAACGCGGGAGCCTGTTCGAACAGCTCGGCGAAGCGGCGGCCCTCGGCGGCGACGCGGCGTTCGGCGTGGATGCGCGCCGTCGTCTCCTCGCAGGCGCAGAACATGCCGCCGACCCGCCCGTCGTCGTCGAGCGCGGGGGAGTAGCTGAAGGTGAACCAGGTCTGCTCGTCGACGCCGTTGCGGTTGATCAGCAGCGGCATGTCCTCGAAATACGGCGCGCGGCCCGCCAGCGCGGCGTCCACCAGCGGCGACAGCTGGTGCCATGCCTCCTCCCACGCCACATCGAAGCGCGCGCCCAGCGCCGCCGGGTGCTTGGCCCCGAGGATCTCCGCATAGGCGTCGTTGTAGAGGAGGATGAGCTCCGGGCCCCAAGCCAGGAACATCGGGAACTTGGAGCCGAGCATCAGGCCCACGACCGAGCGCAGCGACTGCGGCCAACCGGCGACGCACCCGAGCGGCGTGGCGGACCAGTCGTGCGCGCGCATCGTCGCGCCGAGCTCGCCGCCGGCCAGAAAGGCGAGCGGATCGGCCGGAGAGGCGGTCGGCCCCGACTCGCCCGGGCGGACGGGAACACGCAGATCGGACATACCGCGCCATACTAGGCGACCCCCGTGCTTTCGCAACCGGAGCTTGCGGATCGACGCTCGATCGGGTCCTTGGCGAGGGAGGGAGGAACACGGATGGATCATGCGACGCCCGACCGCCTCCGCTCGATCGTGGGCGGGTCGGCGGGCAACCTGGTCGAATGGTACGATTGGTACGTCTATTCGGCGTTCGCGCTGTATTTCGCGCCGGTGATCTTCCCAAAGGCGAGCGCGACCGCGCAGCTGTTGAACGCGGCGGCGATCTTCGCGGTCGGGTTCCTGATGCGCCCGATCGGCGCGTGGGTGATGGGCGTCTATTCCGATCGGCACGGACGCAAGGCCGGGCTGACGCTGTCGGTGACGCTGATGTGCTTCGGCTCGCTGCTCATCGCGGTCACGCCGACCTACGCGGCGGCGGGGGCGGTCGCGCCCGCGATGCTGGTGTTCGCGCGGATGCTGCAGGGGTTGAGCGTCGGCGGCGAGTACGGCGCGAGCGCGACCTACCTGTCCGAGATGGCGGGGCGGGAGCGGCGGGGATACTATGCCAGCTTCCAGTACGTCACGCTGATCGGCGGACAGCTGACCGCGCTGGGCGTGCTGCTGCTGCTGCAGGCGGTGCTGAGCGAGGCGGCGCTGGAGGCGTGGGGCTGGCGGGTGCCGTTCGCGATCGGCGGGCTGCTCGCGGTGGCGGTGTTCCGCATCCGGCGCGGGCTGCTGGAAACCGAGTCGTTCCGGGCGATCGAGAGCGGGCGGCGGTCGGGCGGCGTGGCCCTGTTCCGCGAGCATCCGCGCGAGGCGTGGACGGTGATGGCGCTGACCGCCGGGGGCACGCTCGCTTTCTACGCGTACACCACGTACATGCAGAAGTTCCTGGTCGGCACGAGCGGGTTCGATCGGCCGACCGCGACGCTAGTGATGACGGCGGCGCTGGTGCTCTATGCGGCGGTGCAGCCGGTCGCGGGGGCGTTGTCGGACCGGGTGGGCCGCAAGCCGCTGCTGGTCGGGTTCGAGGTGCTGGGGGTGATGGGCACCGCTCCGTTGTTCCTGACGCTGGAAACGGTGACGAGTCCGGTGCTGGCGTTCGCGTTGATCGCGGCGGCGCTGGTGGCCCTGAGCGGGTACACCGCGATCAGCGGAGTGCTGAAGGCGGAGATGTTTCCGGCGCACATCCGGACGCTGGGCGTGGCGCTGCCCTATGCGATCGCCAACACGATCTTCGGCGGGACGGCGGAGTATCTGGCGCTGCGGCTGAAAGACCAGGGGGTCGAGCGGTGGTTCTACGCCTACGTCACCGCCATGATCGCGGTGTCGCTGGTCGCGTACCTGCGGATGCCCGACACGCGGCGGGACAGCCGGATCCTTGAGGACTAGCGAGCCGGCGAGAGTTCCTCGCCCGCCAGCCGACCGTCCCCGTCCGCGTCGCGACGGTCGAAGCGGGCGAGCGCGCGGTCGCGGTAATCGGCCTTCGAGATGGCGGCGACGGAACGCGAGCCCGCGTCCTCCGCCCCGCGCCGCTCGCCGCGGCCGCGGCGGCTGGCGAGCTCGGTCGCCGACGCGGTGCCGTCCTTGTCGTCGTCGATCCGGGCGAAGCGGCCGTCGGCCTCCCGGCCCAGCTCGGCGCGGGTGACGACGCCGTCGTCGTTGGCGTCCGCGCGCAGGAAGCCCCCCTTGCGACGCGGTCCGTCGGCCCGATCGTCGGCGGTGTCGGTCGCGTTCGCCTGCTCGGTGGCGGCGGGCGTGACGCCGCAGGCGGTCAGGCCCGCGCTTAGCAGCGCGGCGATCAGCAATTTCCCCATGTCCGTCCTCCCCCGTTCCGGCGCGCTCATCCGAAGATGGCCACGCTCTGCATCTGCTGCGCGACAGGCGTGCCGTCGGCCGACCATATCCCCATGTCCTGGCTGGAGGAACCCGCCCGCGCATAATCCGTCCGGGCGCGGAGCAGCCACCAGCCGTCCCGCGTCGCGGGCACCGGGCCGAGCAGGTTGACGAGCCAGGTGAGCGAGCTGAGCGGCATGAAGGCGCTCGCCAGCCTCATCGCGGCCGGAGGCAGGCAGTCGGCGATCAACGCCAGCTCGACCTCCGGGTCGAGGCCGGCGCGGTCCTTCACCCGCACCCAGCGAAGCCATTCGGCGGGATCGCCACCGGGCTCGCGCCGGTCGACATATTCGAAGTTGCGGATGAAGCCGGGTCCCGGGCCCTGCGGCTTGCCGCTATAGACCGGGTCGCCCGGGCCGGGGCACGCGAAGTCGGGGGCTTGGCCGGCGACATGGTCGATCGTCGATGCCTGGTCGCGCATGAAGACGAACACGGCGCGGAGGCCGAGCCCGGCGTCACTTTCGACGTCGGCCTGAATAAAGGCGGCGTTGCGGCCGCGGCGCAGGCGGGCGGCGCGGACCGTCACGGCGCCGCTGAGCGGGCCGATGAACGACACGGTCGCCGAACGGAGCGGGGGCAGGTCGGTGTCCGACGCCTTGGCGGCATGGAGCGCAAGCGCGGTGGAGAGCCCGCCATACGCCGTGCGGCCCTGAAGCCAGTCGTCGGGAATGGTACCGCGCCAACCGCCCTCCACGGGCTCGAGCGCGCTCAGGATGCCGGGGAGGCCGGTCACGCGACCGCGCCGAGCAGCTGATCGCGGAGCTCGCGCTTCAGGACCTTGCCGATCGCGCTGCGGGGGAGCTCGTCGGCCCGGTGGAGCGCGGACAGGCGCTGCGTCTTGCCGACCTCGCCGTTGAACCAGGCCAGGATCGCCCCCCTGTCATCGCCCGCGCCGTCCCGCGCGACATAGAAGCCGACGGGGGTTTCGCCCCAGGCCTGCGACGGCACGCCGATGACGGTCGCGTCGGCGACGGCGGGGTGGCGCATCAGCACCGCTTCCAGGTCGGAGGGATAGATGTTGTAGCCGCCCGAGATGATCAGGTCCTTCTTGCGGTCCAGGAGGATCAGGAAGCCGTCCTCGTCGAAGCGGCCGATGTCTCCATGACGGATGAAGCGGGTGCCGTCGGCGTCATGCCATTCCGCGTCGCGGCTGGCGTCGGCGCGGCCGTGGTAGCCGGTCATCATGGTGGGCGAGCGGCCGACGACCTCGCCCGTCCCGCCGGCCGCGACTTCCCGGCCATCGTCGTCGATCAGGCGGATCTCGTGGCCGGGCATGGGCGGGCCGACGGTGTGGAGCTTGTCAGGGTTGGCGGCGCAGTTGAGCGCGCAGCTCGCGCCGCCCTCCGTCATTCCGTAATACTCGACCAGCAGCCCGGGCCAGCGGGCGACGATGTCGGCCTTGAGCGCGGCCGGGAAGGGCGCGCTGGTGCAGGTCTTGAAGCGAAAGGACGACAGGTCGAAGGCGTCGAAGTCGGGCAGCGCCATGATGCGCTGATACTGGACGGGGACGAGCATGGCATGGGTGGCGCGATGCCGGTCGGCGAGTTCGAGATAGCGCCGGGCGTCGAAGCGGGCCATCACCACGGCGGTGCCGCCCCAGCCGAGCGTGGGGAGGAAGCTGACCAGCGTGGTGTTGGAGTAGAGCGGCGTCGCGATCATCGTCACCGCGTCGCCGAAGCCCGCCGCGGTGTTGCGGGAGATGTGCGCCCAGCGCATCGCGTGGCTTTGGACAATGCCTTTGGGTGTGCCGGTGGTGCCCGACGAGTAGATGATGTTGAAGCCGTCGGTCGGGCGGATGGTCACCGGGGCGGCCCGGGCGCCGCCGGGCGGGAGCCACGCTTCGAGCGCGCTCAGCGCGACCGGCGTGGCGGCGAGCTCCCGCCCGGCGAGCGCGGCGGCGTTGGCCCCGTCGAGGAACGCGAGCGGCGCGCCGCTGTCGCGGATCATGGCGGCGATCTGGTCGGGGGTGGCCGACGGCGCGATCGGCGTGGCGAGGCAGCCCGCGCGGACGCTGCCCAGGAACGCGACCGCCTGTTCGACCGAGGGATAGCTGACGATCGCGACCGCCGCGCCTTGCGGTACGCCGTCCCGCTGGAGCCCGGCCGCGAAGCGGTCGGTCAGGCGGTCGAGCGTCGCGTAATCGATCTCGCGGCGATCGTCGGCGACCGCCGTTTTGCTTCCGCGCTCGGCGGCGTGGGCGCGCAACAGGTCGGGGAGCGTCGCGAAATCGGTGGCGAGCAGGTCGGCGGCGGTCATCGTCCGCGATGCTAGGCGAGCCGCCCGCCGGATGCCATACGCGATCTTCGAACGGGAGAGACACGCATGGACATGGACGGGGCGGTCGCGGTCGTGACGGGCGGCGGCACGGGCATCGGGGCGAGCGTGGTCAGGCGGCTGGCGGGGCGGGGTGTGCGCTGCGTCGTCAACTACGCGTCGAGCCGCGACGAGGCGGAAGCGCTGGCGGGCGAGGTCGGCGGGATCGCCGTGCAGGCCGACGTGGCCGACGACGCCGCCTGCCGGGCGCTGGTCGCGGCGGCGGGGGACAGGTGGGGTCGGGTCGATCTGCTGGTCAACAACGCCGGGCGCACCAAGTTCGCCGATCACGAAGACCTCGACGCGCTCACGGCGGAGGACTTCGTCGATCTCTACCGGCTGAACACGGTGGCCGCGTTCCAGATGATCCGCGCCTGCGCGCCGTCGATGCGCGAAGGCGGGATTGGGTCGGTGGTCAACGTCGCGTCGGTGGCGGGCGTGTACGGGATCGGGTCGTCGGTCGCCTACGCGGCCAGCAAGGGGGCGATGATCACCATGACGCTCAGCCTGGCGCGGGTGCTCGCTCCGGCGATCCGCGTGAACGCGGTCGCGCCGGGCTATGTCGGCACGGGGTGGTTCGAGAAGCGGATGGGCCCCGACGGCTTCGCCAAGCTGAACGACCGGATCGCGGGATCCGTGCCGATGGGGTTCGCGACCGGCCCGGACGACATCGCCGGGCCGATCGTCGGCCTGCTCGATCCCGCTTCCCGCGTGATCACGGGCGAGGTGGTGACGCTGGACGCCGGATCGCACCTGGATGTCGGCCTGAGCCGGCGGCCCGGGCGCGAGACCTAGCGGGCGCCCTGACCGAACAGCACCTTCTTCTGCTCGTCGGTCATGCCGGGCGGGGTGTCGTTGACCTCCTTGCCTTTCGCGTAGGCGGCGATCGTGGCCGGGCGGGCGCGGATCGACTCGTACCAGCGGCGGACGTCGGGATAGTCGGCCAGGTCGACATGGTGCCACTCGTGGGCGACCGCCCAGGGGTAGCAGGCCATGTCGGCGATCGAATAGTCGCCGGCGATGAAGTCGCGCCCCGCCAGCCGCCGATCGAGCACGCCGTACAGACGCGCGGTCTCCTTTTGATAGCGGTCGATCGCGTACGGGAGCGGCTCGGGCGCGTAACGGGTGAAATGGTGGTTCTGGCCGAGCATCGGGCCGAAGCCGCCCATCTGCCACATCAGCCATTCGATCACCTGCAGCCGCTCGCGCGAGGAGGCGGGGACGAAGCGGTTCGTCTTCTGCGCCAGATAGAGCAGGATCGCGCCGGACTCGAAGACCGGGATCGGCTCACCGCCGTCAGCGGGCGCGTGGTCGACGATCGCGGGCATCCGGTTGTTGGGCGCGATCGCGAGGAAGCCGGGCTGGAACTGGTCGCCCTTGCCGATATCGACGGGGTGGATGCGGTAGTCGAGCCCGGCCTCCTCCAGGAAGAGCGTGATCTTGTGGCCGTTGGGCGTGGGCCAGTAATGCAGGTCGATCATGGGGCTTCTCCCGCCGGTCGTAGATGCACCGACAGATGGGGAAGCGCGCGGGCGATGGCCAGCGGCGCGGCCGCCGCCTCCGCGAAACGCGGATGGCGCTTCGTTCGACGATGCGTCAAAACGACCGCGACGCGGTGGAGAGGAGCACGATGACGATCCAGCAGATGCAGGCCGGGTTCACCTTTGCGCCGCCGTCGGGCGGACTCGAGACGCTGCTGCAAGGCTTGTCGACGACGCTGGGTGGACCTGACCTGAGGGCACTGGCGCGGGACATCGCCGCGATGTCGGCGGGCGATCCCGCCGGGGCGTCCGCGCTTCTCGTCGCGGTCGAGGGAAGGCTGACCCCGGTCCAGGCCGGCGAACTGCGCTCGTCGCTCGCGGCTGCGTTCGAGGGCGAGGGGACCGGCGGCGCGGCAGTTCGCGCGCCGTTGCGGTTCGCGCAGTTCGGCGGTGCCGCCGACGCCCGCATCCCGCGCGAGTACACGCTCGAAGGCGTGGTCGGCACGATCGAGCGCGGAGTCGCCGACCGCGCGAGCGCCGCCGCTTCCGCAGCGCGCGAAGCGACGCTCGATGTGACGGTCGGCGCGCCGATGCGCGCGACCGAAGCGGTGTTCAACCGGACGGGCCATGCAGATGCCGCCACCCTCCTCCGCGAGTTCCGCACCGGCGAGGGGCCGCAACGGCGGGAGTTCGGGCCGACGCACGTATTCACGCGCGGTTTCGAGTCATCCTCCACCACCCGACATCATGTACAAACCGCGCTTGCACAGTGGAATAGCCGTCCAGGTGGACTTCAGGCCAATGGAGGACGTTATACCGAGTATCGCGGAACCTTCGTGCCAATCGATACGAGTCCCAACACTTCGATAAGCGCCGAGGCTCACGTAATCGGCTCGTTCCGTCTGGACGCTCGTCTGGTCGAGAGCGGTATCGTCGAGTGGAGAGCGACGAATGAGATGAGTTTGAGATCCTACTTCGGCGACAATTGGACCAGGACGGTCGGCGTGTCCATCGTCGATAACAACGTTCGTCCGGAAGCATACGGTAATACATCGCAGACGATCACGTGGCGAACAGACCTCAACGGCGTCGCCGTTCGATAATCGTGCGTATGCTTTTTGGAGTTTTGGTTGTGATTGCATCGGCGGCTTGCACGGGCGAACCGCAGGACCTGTTCGGCACGTACGAGTTGTCAAGCGGCGGCGATCGAACGGCGACACTCGAGCTTATCCGGCCCGACATTTATCGGTTTTGTCTTGCGGGCGAATGCAATTCGGGCACCTTCGCGCTAACTGCGACGGCGAACGACGGAACGGGGCGAATCGCCTTCCGTGGCGCGGAGTTCGAGGCCTTTGCGGATCGATTATTTGCGGACATCGTCGGCGAACGCGAAGTCAGAAATATCAAAGGCCCATCTAGGGGCAGCATCGAGCTCAGTTACACCGTGAACGGGCTAGGTTCTCGGATTCACATCGAGCCGGCCAGCGACGCCGATTTCATCAAGCGATAGGCTGAGCAAGAGATAGACCTCGCTTACAGTGCCTGTCTGCGTCGGCGACGCCTTTGCGCCCGGCCCGCTTTCATGGCATGGCGGCCATACCCGATCTTCCAATCGTTCGAGGAACCGATCCGATGGCCACCGCCCCGCAAGCCCTAACCGACCCGCTGGACGCCTTTCGCCAGGAGGCGCGCGGGTGGCTGGCGGAGAACTTCCCCATGTCGCTCGCGCACAAGGACAACGCCATGTCGGCGATCGACGGGCCGGGCGACCAGACCGACGAGCAGGCGGCTTGGCAGAAGGCGATGGGCGAAAAGGGGTGGGGCGTGCCGACCTGGCCCAAGGCTTACGGCGGCGGCGGGCTCGGGCGTGCGGAAGTCCGTGTGCTCCAGGAGGAGATGAACCGGATCGGCGCGTGGAACCCGATCGGCGGCATGGGCGTGATGATGTTCGGGCCGACGCTTCTGGAATACGGGTCGGAGGAGCAGAAGCAGGAGCATATCCCCGCCATCGCCAACGGCACGGTACGCTGGTGCCAGGGCTATTCGGAGCCGGGCGCGGGGTCGGACCTGGCGGCGCTCCAGATGTTCGCGGAGGACAAGGGCGACCATTACCTCGTCAACGGGCAGAAGACGTGGACGTCCGGCGGGCAATGGGCGCACAAGTGCTTCGCGCTGGTGCGCACCGACCGGAGCCACAAGCATGCCGGCATCAGCTTCCTGCTGATCGACATGGACGCGCCCGGCGTCGAGGTGAAGCCGATCCGGCTGATATCGGGCGCGTCGCCCTTCTGCGAGACGTTCTTCACCGACGTGAAGGTGCCCAAGGGCAACCTGGTCGGGCAGGAGGGTCAGGGCTGGGCGATCGGCACCCGGCTGCTCCAGCACGAGCGCTCCAGCCTGTCGGGCGGCGGGTCGACGGGCAGGATGATGGCGGGTGACGCGGTCAGCGCGATCGCCAAGCGGTACCGCGGCGTCGACGAGAAGGGCCGCTTGAGCGACGGCGACCTCCGGATGCGCGTGGTGCGGCACGAGATGGACGCGCGCGCCTTTGCGCTGACGCTCCGGCGCGCGGCGCTGGAAGCCAAGTCGAACTCGGGACCGAGCGCCGCGACGTCGATCATGAAGAATGTCGGCGCGCGCGTGACGCAGGACCGCGCGGAGCTGGGCGTCGAGATCATGGGGATGCAGGGGCTGGGCTGGGAGGGCGAGGGCTTTTCGGAGGCCGAGCTGACGCAGACGCGGACCTGGCTGTGGGGCAAGGCCGTGTCGATCTATGGCGGGTCGAGCGAGATCCAGAACAACGTGATCGCCAAGCGGATCCTGGGGATGACCGAGGCGGGCTAGTGTCTCCGGCACCCCGGCCTTGAGCCGGGGCCCCGCTTCGCATGGGCCTGGAACGGGAGCGGGACCCCGGATCGAGTCCGGGGCGACGAGAACAGAAGAACGAGGGATTGCCGAATGGCCGTGCTGAACGACGAACAGGTGATGTTGCGCGACATGGCGCGCGAGTGGGCGGACAACGAGCAGCCCGTGACCGCCTTCCGCAAAATGCGCGCCGCCGCCCCGGTCGAAGGGTACGACCGCGAGGCATGGAGCACGATCGGCCAGATGGGCTGGGCGGGAATCGTCGTGCCCGAGGAGCATGGCGGATCGGCGTTCGGGTATCTTTCGCTCGGCCTGGTGGTCGAGCAGCTGGGGCGCAACCTGGTCGCGACGCCGCTGGCGAGCGTCGGGCCCGCCGCGACCGCGATCGCGACGGGCGCGGACGAGGACGCCAAGGCCGAATGGCTGGCGCGCATCGCGGCCGGCGAGCTGGTCGCGACGCTGGCGGTGGATGAAGGTCCGCATCACGATCCCGGGAACGTCCGGACGCGCGTGGAGGACGGGCGGCTGAGCGGCCTGAAGTCGTTCGTCGCCGAGGGGGACTCGGCCGCGCTGTTCGTCGTCGCGGCGGAGGACGGGCTTTATCTGGTCGCGGACGACGGATCGGGGGCGGTGACGCGGTCGCCGCGCGCGATGGCCGACCATCGCAGCCATGCGCAGGTCCGGTTCGAGAACGCCCCCGCCACCCGGCTCGGCGGGCCGGAGCTGACCGCGGCCGTCGTCGACCGCGCGACCGCGGTGATCTGCGCGGAGATGCTGGGCATGGCCGAGCAGGCGTTCGGGGTGACCAACGACTACCTGAAGACGCGCGTCCAATTCGGACAGAAGCTGTCGATGTTCCAGGCGCTCCAGCACCGCATGGCCAAGCAGCTGACCGAGCTGGAGCTGATGCGCTCGGTGGTGGAGGCGGCGCTGGAGGCGATCGACGCCGGGCGGTCCGACGTCGACCAGGCGGTCAGCCTGGCCAAGGCGGGGGCGGGCGAGACGTTGAAGCTCGTCAGCCGCGAGATGGTGCAGCTGCATGGCGGCGTCGGCATGACCGACGAGTACGATGCGGGCTTCTACATCAAGCGGTCGGCGGTGTTGGAGGCGATGTGGGGCAACGCCGCTTATCACCGCGAGCGGTTCGCGCGGTTGAACGGATATTGAGGTCGCCGCGTCCGGCGTAGCGAAAATGTCACACTGTGGCCGTCATCCATGGTCCGCCACGATAAACCGAGCTTGACGGAACGCCCCGGCTAAGGGCATTTCGAAAACGAGGTACGGGACGCCGAGACGTCCGCCGATTGGGAGAGAATGATGCTCAAGCCGCAGTTCCTGGCCGCGTCCGCGTTGTCCGCCCTGGCGCTGGCCTTCGCCGCGCCGGCCGCCGCGCAGACGAGCGCGCCGGCGGGCAATCCGCAGGAACAGCCGAACGACGGGATCACCACCCCGCCGCCGGGCCAGACCAGCGCGAGCGGCCGGGAGCAGAACACCGACTCCCCGTCGGGCGCGCTGGACGGCCAGCCCGCGGGCGGCCAGGAAGCAGTGATGGGTGGCGACATCGTCGTCACCGCCCAGGGCCGCGCCCAGGCGCTGGCCGACGTGCCGGTCGCCGTGTCGGCGGTGAACGCCGAGACGCTGGCCCTGTCGGGCGCGAACGACATCCGCCAGCTGAACCAGCTCGCCCCGTCGCTGCTGGTGTCATCGACGGGGTCGGAGGCCAACGGCTCCGCCCGCATCCGCGGCATCGGCACGGTGGGCGACAATCCGGGCCTGGAGAGCTCGGTCGTGACCTTCATCGACGGCGTGTACCGTTCGCGTTCGGGCATCGGGCTGAACGAGCTGGGCGAGATCGAGCGGATCGAGGTGCTGCGCGGGCCGCAGGGGACGCTGGGCGGGCGCAACTCGTCGGCGGGCCTGATCTCCATCGTGTCCAAGCGGCCCGAGTTCGATTTCGGCGGCACGGCAGAGGCGACCTACGGCAATTACGATTTCCTGCGGCTGGCGGGCGGGATCACCGGGCCGCTGACCGAGACGATCGCGGCGCGCGTGGACGGGGTGTATGTGCAGCGGGACGGATTCAACCGCGACGTCAACAACGGTGTGCGCACCAACGACCGCGACCGGTACTTCGTGCGCGGGCAGCTGTTGTTCCAGCCCAACGACGACATCAACGTCCGGCTGATCGGCGATTACAGCAAGCGCGACGAGAATTGCTGCTCGGCGACCTATGTGGACCGCAGCGTCAACCCGGCGATCGGCAACCTCAATAATCCGGCGACGCCCCTGCTGCAGCCGGGCGCGACGGCCGCGCGGGTCAACGACGGCGGCAACAACATCGTCAACGTGCTGACCGCGCTGGGACAGGATCCGGCGGCGTTCAACCAGGGATATAGCCGCCGCGTGTCGGTGTCCCCGGGTCGCAGCTACGCCAGCGGGACGGAGGATTACGGTTTCTCGGGGCAGGTCGATTGGGAATTCGGGAACGTCACGCTGACGTCGATCTCCGCCTATCGCAGATATCGGAACACGCAGGCGTCCGATACCGATTACAGCACGGTGGACATCCTCTACAACGCCGACGACGACAACAACGCGCGCAAGTTCACGACGATCACGCAGGAACTCAGGCTCCAGGGCTCGTTGTTCGACGACAAGCTCGATTGGCTGATCGGCGGCTTCTTCCTGGACGAGAAGATCAGGCTCCGGAGCAACCTGCGCTTCGGCAACCAATATGGCCGGTTCGCGACCTGCCGGCTGATCTCCGGCGGCGCTCTCGCCACGCTCTACTCGCCCACGAACGCGGGCTGCCTCAGCCCGACCGGCCGCGCGGTGCTGAGCGGGCTGGTGCCCGTGGCGCCGTCGCCGTTCGGCGCGGCCGGACCCGGGATCGTCGCCGCGATCGACCGGCTGGACGGCATCAACGACCGCGGCTCGACGGTGGACCTGTACAACCAGGACACCCGCAGCTTCGCGGCGTTCACGCACAACATCGTCCACGTGACGGACACCGTCGACCTGACGCTTGGCCTGCGCTACACCGACGAGCGCAAGCGCTTCTCGGCCAGCTTCGGCAACGACAACACCGCCTGCGCCGCGAACCAGGCCGCGCTGACCCCGTTCCTGGCGAACGCGGGTCTGGCTCCGGTCGCGGCCGGCATCCTGGGGCTGTCGTGCCAGGGCAATTCCACCTCCGAGCTGAACGGGGTCCGCATCCGCGACACCCGGCGCGAGGACGAATTCACCGGCACGGCCATCCTGTCCTGGAAGCCGATCGACGACCTGCTCGTCTATGGCAGCTACTCGCGCGGCTACAAGGCGGGCGGGTTCAACCTGGACCGTTCGGCGCTGAAGGCCCCGATCCTGACCTTCGCGTCGCAGGGGGGCGGCAATGCCCAGACCGGGGCGCAGGCGCTGGTCGGCAACCTCCAGTTCGATCCGGAAACGGTCAACGCGTACGAGATCGGCGCGAAATACGCGACCGGGCCGTTCGGCCTGTCGGTCGCGGGCTTCCGCCAGGAGTTCGAGAACTTCCAGCTCAACACTTTCGACGGCACGGTGTTCATCGTCCAGAACGTCAACGGCTGCACGTCGGGCCTGAACGGGGCCGACCGCGACAGCCCGCGCGCGGGCTCGCCCAACTTCAACGCCAACCCGGCGGCGACGGGCGCGTGCGGATCGGACGACGTCAGCTACGGCGTGCTGTCGCAGGGCGTCGAGCTGGAGGCGTCGCTGGTCCCGGCGCGCGACATCCGGACCACGGTGGGCTTCACCTATTCGGATACCAAGTTCCGCAACAACCTGGTCGGCAACGCCAGCGGCGCGCCGCTGAACCCGGCGTTGCGCAAGCTGCCCGGCGACAACCTGTCGAACGCGCCCGAGCTGGTGGTGACGGCGTCGGCGGCGTGGACGCCCGACATCGGATCGTCGGGCCTGTCCGGGCTGTTCTATGTCGATACGCGCCTGTCGAGCGACTATAATACGGGTTCCGACCTGTTCCCGCAAAAGGAGCAGGACGGTTTCGCCATCGTGAACGCGCGCATCGGCATCCGCGGCCCCGACGAGAACTTCTCGCTCGAGTTCTGGGGGCAGAACATCTTCGACAAGCGGTACGCGCAGGTCGCGTTCAACTCGCCCTTCCAGGAGGGCGCGGCGACCCCGGCCTTCGCCGACCCGCAATATCCGGGCGGCCGCCAGCTGATCTCGCAGTTCCTGGCGGAGCCGCGCACCTACGGCATCACGCTGAGGGGCAAGTTCTGATCGTGGAACGGGCGCTTGGCGTCGGTTGACGGGCCGCCGTCCGGGTCATCCGGACGGCGGCCTTTTTTCGAGGCGACGGGATGCCCGACATGTCCAGCCATTCGATCGCGGCGCCCGAGACGGCCGACGGGCGGGCGATGCGCCGCCGCGGCGCGACGCTGGCGCTGCTGACCACGGCGTACTTCTTCAGCTATCTCGACCGGCAGATCCTGGCGATCCTGCAGGAGCTGATCCGCGCCGATCTCCAGCTGTCGGACACGCAGCTGGGCCTGCTCGCCGGTTTCGCCTTCGCGTTATTCTACGCGACGCTGGGCATCCCGGTCGCGCGGCTGGCGGACCGGAGCAACCGGGTGAACATCATCGCGGTGGCGCTGGCGATCTGGAGCGTGATGACAGCGGTATGCGGGCTGGCGCAGAACTTCGCCCAATTGCTGCTCGCGCGGATCGGTGTCGGCATCGGCGAAGCCGGGTCGAGCCCGCCCAGCCATTCGATCATCGCCGACCTGTATCCGCCCGAGCGGCGGGCAGGCGCGATGGGCGTCTATTCGTTGGGCGTGGTGCTCGGCGCGGCGGGCGGGTCGATCATCGGCGGCGAGCTGGCCGCGCGGTTCGGCTGGCGCGTGGCGATCATGGCGGTGGGCCTGCCGGGCGTGTTGCTGGCGGTGGTGGTCAAGCTGTTCGTCGTCGAGCCCAGGCGCGGGCTGTCCGACGCGCGCCAGCAGACGGCGGCCGAGCGCGACGCGGCCACGCCGTCGCTGGCGGAAGGATTCCGCGCGTTGTTCGGCGACCGCGCGGCGTTCCACCTGGTGATGGGCGTCACGCTCACCTCGCTGATCGGCTACGGCCAGAACGCGTTCGGGCCCAGCTTCCTGATCCGCTCGCTGGGGTTGGAGCTGACCGACATCTCGCGAATGGTCGCGCCGATCGGGGCGGTGATGGGCACCGCGTCGGCGCTGATCGGCGGATGGCTGGCGAACATCGCGGCCAGGCGGTACGGGCTGCACGCGCAGGCCTGGCTGGTGCTTCTCATGAAGTCGGTCGGGCTGCCGCTGTCCTTCGTGTTCTTCCTGGCGGGCGACGTCACGACCGCGCTCCTCGCGTATTTCGGGTCGCTGCTGCTCATCAACAGTTATCTCGGGCCGACCTTCGCGCTGATCCAGGGGCTCGCCCCCTTGCGGATGCGCGCGTTGTGGGCGGCGGTGACGTTGCTGGTCATCAACCTGATCGGGCTGGGGCTGGGGCCGACGATGATCGGGGTGATCAGCGACCTGCTGAAGCCGACCTACGGCGAGGAGTCGCTGCGCTACGCCATGCTGAGCTTCGCGGCGGTGACGCCGTGGGCGCTGTTCCATTACTGGCGCGCCGGCGTGCTGCTTCGGCGGCGCGAGCGCGGGGCATAGGGCCGCTCGTCCCGCGACTGGCGAAGCGGTCGCCACGTCGCGCGTACGAGAGACTGCGGAACAGACCCGTGTTCGATTTCGGTCTAGCCAATCGTCGCGGCCGCCCATAGCCTTGTCCCGACTGAACAGCCGGGGGGATTTCAGATGCGACTTCACATGTTGGCGGGTGTGGCGGCCGCGATCGTCGCGACCACGACGACGGCGACGGCCGCGTCGGCCCAGTCGCCGTCACCCGAGGCCGCGAGGATCATGGCGGCGGCCAAGGCGCAGGGCGCACGGATCACGCCCGAACAGGCGCAGATGATCGCGGACCGCGAGCGCGACGCGATCCGGAGCTTGAACGCGCTGGGATCGCCGGTGCCCGCGCCCGTCGCACGCGTGGCCGCCCCGCTGCCGCCTTTGTCGGAAAAGCAATTGGGCGCGGTGGTCACGACCGCTGCCGGTCGTCCTCAGAAATCCAGGATGATCACGATCTTCGACGGAAGAATGCGTGTCGGAGACACCCCGTACCTCGATCCCGACGGCAAGATCGGCGGCACGGCCACCGATGCGAGCCGTAACATCATCAGTTTCATCGTGGACGAAGCCGACGACCGGGATATCCTGAAGTTGGCACCGCTCGACGCCCTGGATACGGCTACGGTCGTGGGATATCTCACCCGCGACGGGCGTACCGGCCGACAGGTCTTCGAAGGACGGACCGGCGTCCGTCTGGAAGGAACGTGGCGGCATTCGGCACCCGATGGACTCGCGATGTTGGACGACCGGGTGGCGGCCATCTATCGATACGGGTCGGGTGTCGTACGGCGCGACCTGCCCGCGGGCTACTACCCGGCGAGTAGCCAGAACGGCGACATGGTCAACACGGGCGTCCTCCTGATCCGGCGCGACCGTCGCGGCCAGAGCACCAACCAGGGTGCGATCCGGGCGTTCAAGGGCCTGTTCTCGTCAGTCGGCGTAGCCAAGGCGGTGTCCGACTTTGCGCTGCTCGACGCGACCAACGGCAAGCTCATGCCGCTGCCGATCGAGGATCTGGGCCAGGACGAGTCGATGTACGACGGGCCGCAAGGCCAATCGGGCACCCATTATTACTGGCGCGCGCAGTGGATGAAGCTCGGCGAGCGCCGTTTCGCCGTTCACTTCGCCAAATTGAAGCAACGCATGCTGGTGACAGACCTCGATTCCGGCAAAACGGCCGAAGCGTTCAATCGACCGCTGCTCGGGATCGTGTCCTGGAATTTCGAGCGGAACCAGGGCGCGGGCAAGCTGACGGCGCGTTGGGGATCGGAGGACCACGTCATCGACGACATGGTGCGGTGGTTC